>CBFHXE010000055.1:0-16706 GCA_965659715.1 uncultured Paracoccaceae bacterium
AATTCCAGGTGTTCCAGCCTCAAACATCATTGGTGGATCATTATAGATCACGTTGTCTTTGTGAACTTCGCGGATCATATCGCCGCCGCCCATAAACGGTCGCATTTCAAGCATCCGGTCTTTGTGAATAAAGATAGCACCAGAGCCCGAAGGCCCACAAAGCTTATGGCCTGTGATCGCATAAAAGTCGCAGCCAATGTCTGAAATATCTACAGGCATATGTGCCGCGGCCTGCGAGCCATCTACCAATACGGGTACACCTCTGCTTGCGGCCGCAGAGCAGATGGATTTCACATCCACTTTGGACCCCAGCACATTCGACATATGGGTGACGGCAATGAGCCGGGTTTTTGGCGCAATAGCATCGATGACCGCTTGCGGATCAAGTGCGCCCCTGTCATCGATATCAACCCATGTTAGCTTGATACCATAGCGTTCGCGCAAAAACTGCCAGGGGACGATATTGGCGTGATGCTCCATAACGCTTAAAATTATTTCATCGCCCGGCTGCATCACATTCATTGCCCAGCCATAGGCAACCGTATTGATCCCTTCGGTTGTTCCCGAGTTTAAAACAATCTGATCTTCATCAGGAACATTGAGAAATCTGGCGACAATGCCGCGTACTGCTTCATACTTATCCGTTGCCAGATTGCTGAGAAAATGCAGCCCGCGATGCACATTGGCATACTCGTTTGAATAGGCATTAGAGATGGCATCAATTACCACTTGGGGCTTTTGGGATGATGCCCCATTATCCAGATAAACCAATGGTTTATTATTAACCTGCCGGTGCAGAATGGGAAAATCAGCACGGATTTTCTCAACGTCAAACCCCATTGATGCCACCCCCGAAAATGCCAAATAATGAGATCATAAAAAAGAGGCCAAGCATTCCAACCATGGTTCCCAAAAATGCAACCAGCGTTGATTTCATCATATTGTCAAACTTATGCACCTCATCAATGAAGGCTATAAAAATCCAAAAAGACCACCCAATTAAGCCAAATTGTACAAACGTCACCAGTATTGTTGGCAAAATCAGAGTGAAATAAGAAACCACTTGCATGCCTAGCTGCACAACTTGCAGCCAAGCAATCAAGGCCATCACCAGACGGAAACTCCCTTGCCCAGAGAGCTTTTGACCAATCCAAGAAATACCAAGGGCGGTGGCCAATGTAAGCACGGTGACAATTGCCGCAAATTGCCAAGGTGATCCAAGCAATCCCACTCGGGCTTCTGCACCATAAAAAACAGCATCAAAGCCAAAAATTAAAACAGTGCTGGCGCAAACCGTTGCCAAAAATAAAGAAAAAATCGCATCATAGGATAGGTCCAGAGCCAAAAACTGCCTTGCTGCGGCTTTGGGTTCAACAAAACTCTGTCGAAACAGCATTTGTATATCGACACTAGACGTCATTCTGGCTGATGTCCCGTAGCCCGAAGACCGGCAATGACAAACCAAATAAAACTTGCCAGCCAGATCACTTCGACAAAGGTTTTCATCGCCGAGGCCCCAATAAATCCACCAATTATCCCAACCACAAGCAGCAAAGGTGCCGTGGCCAGAAAGGCCCAAAATATTGCAGTTCTTGTTTGAGCGCCCGAGCGTTTTGATCCCACAAGATAGCCGATAAACTGAACCAGCCCAGCCAAAATGTAGAACAGTAACGGGGCCAGAAAAATCCAGGCATATAACGCTCCACCTATCAACATATCAAGCGCCTGCCCTTCAATAAAAGACTGCCTCGCCAATCGGGGCCACTGTGCAATGAAGGCAATAACACAGCCGCCGGCTAAGAACCCCAACGCCCTATCTTCGCGCGCTCCATTGGCCATAAATTGTGCGACGACGACCTGCGGACGGTGATAACTTCTAATAATATTCCCGATCAAAGACATCTTACATGCGCCGCCTTGCTAGCCAGCCTTCAAGCCATTCTACAACGCACTCTCTGAGCTGAGCATCATCAATTTCATTCACCGCTTCCGCTAGAAAAGACAAAGTGAGCATATCGGTCGCCATTGCCTGCGCAACGCCGCGAGACCGAAGATAAAAGAGTGCATCTTCGTCTACCGCGCCAGATGTAGAGCCGTGCGAACACGCGACATCATCTGCATAGATCTCTAACTCAGGCTTGGCGAGAAACTGGCTATCCTCATCCAGCAACAGGGATTGACTGATTTGATAGCCATCCGTTTTTTGTGCATGCTGTTTGACTAAAATCTTGCCCTGGAAAACGCCGGTCGCTCCGTTTCGGAGTACTTTTTTAAAAACCTGACGACTTTCGCATCCCACTGCATCATGGGTGACAAATACGGTATCGTCGTGCACAAAGTCCCCATCACCAACGCAGGCACCTGCGACATGGGCAATGCCATCATCACCAAGCAGTTCAATAACACATTCATTGCGGGTCAGAGCACCGTTTGCAGTCAGTGTGAAAGACTTAAAGCTGCTTTCTTTGTTCAACCGCGCAAAGTGGTGCGTTACTGCAAGCCGTTGATGATCGCGGCCTTGAATTCGAACATGACGGAAACTTCCCGCAGCCTCGATATCAGTTTCCAACACCAAATTGCTGCGCGCTCCAACAGCGCCACTTTCCAAGAAAGATAAAGACGCCCCGCTATCCACTTTTACAATATGATGAAGCATCACATCACAGCTTTGGTTTTGCCGCAAATAAATCAGATGCACAGGTTTTGATGTGGCGCCCTTTGCATGCACCAAAACCCCGTCTTCGGCCAAGGCAGTATTCAGCGCCGCCAAAGGGCGTTCAACCGGTGACTGTCCGGCAGATTCTAAATGGCCAAAAATATCCGACGCCCAATGTCCATCTTGAGCTCGGGTTTGAGATAAAAGCTCAATGCTTACATCATGCCCGTCCAATTCATCCGATAAGTCTGGCGAAAACACACCATCGACAAACACTATTTTAATCTGGTCAAAGCCCGAAAATATCGCTTGATCTTCGCTGCTCAACAGTGCCGCTGTCGGCGCCGCTGCCTCAGTCAGCCTATCTGGCCGTGTATATTTCCAATATTCGTCACGCCGGTTTGGCAAGCCCATTGATTGCACGCGAGCCCGCGCGTCTGCACGCTGTTGAGCTGACCAACCTTTATCAGTTTGATTTTCTGCGCGGTCCAGCCAGAGATCAAGCAATGCGTTATTAGGCTCGACAAACCCCATCTAGGCGACCTCCGCAAGAATGTCTGAGTAGCCGTTGGTTTCAACTTCTAAGGCAAGTTCAGGACCGCCTGTTTTCACAATCTTTCCAGCAGCCATAATGTGAACAACATCAGGCGCAATATGATCTAACAGCCGTTGATAATGGGTAATGACCAAAAATCCGCGATTTTCATCCCGCAAAGCATTAACTCCACGCGCAACAAGTTTCATCGCATCAACATCAAGACCACTATCAGTTTCATCTAAAATGCACATTTTAGGTTCTAAAAGAGCCATTTGAAGAATTTCATTTCGCTTTTTCTCACCGCCAGAAAAGCCAACATTGACCGGGCGCTTGAGCATATCCGCGTCAATTTTCAAACTCTTCGCTTTTTCCCGCACAACTCGAAGGAACTCTGCCGCACTCATTTCTTCCTCTCCGCGCATCTTGCGCTGGGAATTTAGCGCCGTGCGTAGAAAGGTCATATTTCCAACTCCGGGTATTTCAACCGGATACTGAAACGCTAAAAATAGCCCCGCAGCAGCCCGTTCCTCGGGTTCGAAGTCGAGTATCTCTTCGCCCCGAAGCGTCACGCTTCCATCTGTGACCTGATAGCCAGCTTTGCCGCTTAAAACGTATGAAAGTGTTGATTTCCCAGATCCGTTAGGGCCCATAATGGCATGCACTTTGCCGGCCTCAACCTTGAGATCAACACCTTTCAGGATTTGTTTGTCTTCTTCTTCCAAAGAAACGTGTAAGTTTTTTATGTCCAGCATTCCAGTTTCCTTCACGGGGTCTTTGTGGCCTGTCTATGTTACGGTTAGGGTTAAATTACAACCGCTGTTCCGCTTACGGACACCATGAGCATCGACTGCCCGACCACTTCATAATCTAAATCAACGCCAACAACAGCGTTTCCACCTTTGTTTTTTGCGCTCTCTTCTAACTCTTGCATTGCGACTTCACGCGCCTCTGCCAATTTTGTTTCATAGGCGCCTGACCGTCCCCCAATAACATCGGTGATCGATGCAAAGATATCACGTACTACATTGGCGCCCATAATCGCCTCACCGACCACAACACCGCGGTATTCTTTAATTGCTTGCCCTTCGATATTGGGCGTGGTGGTGATAATCATTTGCTGCATCCTTTTTCTTGTTTAGAGACTTTTAGAAAGCCCCTTTGGGTCATAAATATGTGACTTCCAAAATCCCAATCTTTGAATGAATTGAGAAATGAAAACCTTGGTCTCTTTGCTAACCAACTGAACCTTCGAGCGATATTGCCACCAACTGCTGTGCCTCCATGGCAAACTCCATTGGGAGCGCCTGCAGCACTTCTTTACAAAACCCGTTCACAACCAAGGCCACAGCCGCTTCTTCATCCATGCCGCGCTGGCGGCAATAAAACAGCTGATCATCATCTACTTTTGAGGTCGTTGCCTCATGCTCGGCACGCGAAGAGTTATTTCTGACTTCAATATACGGAACAGTGTGCGCGCCGCAATTTCCACCAATGAGCAAACTGTCACATTGAGTGTAATTTCGGCTGTTTTTGGCTTTTGGGTGCATGGACACCAAACCGCGATATGTGTTTTGAGCAACGCCGGCAGAGATACCTTTGGAAACAATGCGGGACTTGGTATTTTGCCCAAGGTGTACCATTTTCGTGCCGGTATCTGCCTGTTGGTGATTATTGGCAATTGCGATCGAATAAAATTCGCCCTGTGATTCATTGCCGCGCAAAATACATGACGGGTATTTCCAAGTTACAGCAGAGCCGGTTTCCACCTGCGTCCACATAACCTTTGCCCGATCACCGCGACAATCAGCACGCTTCGTTACAAAATTATAAATTCCACCATTGCCGTCTTCATCTCCGGGGAACCAATTTTGAACTGTGGAATATTTAACTTCCGCATCTTCTTCGACAATGATTTCGACCACTGCAGCGTGAAGTTGCGCGGCATCACGCTTTGGCGCGGTGCAGCCTTCTAAATAACTGACATAAGAGCCTTTATCGGCAATGATTAAAGTGCGCTCAAACTGCCCTGTATTTTCTGCATTGATCCTAAAATAGGTGCTCAATTCCATAGGGCAGCGGACGCCCGGTGGGATGTAGACAAACGATCCATCCGAAAAAACAGCGCTATTGAGGGTAGCAAAATAGTTATCTGACACTGGAACAACCGTGCCCAAGTATTTTTTCACCAGATCCGGATATTCTTTAATCGCCTCGGAAATTGAACAGAATATAACCCCTGCTTTTTTAAGCTCGGCTTGAAAAGTGGTGCCGACAGAAACACTATCAAACACGGCATCCACAGCGACCTTGCGGCCTTCTGCCGGGGCATTTTCTGCGCCCTCGACCCCCGCTAAAATCATTTGCTCTTTGAGGGGAATACCTAGTTTTTCATAGGTGGCAAGCAATTTTGGATCGACCTCATCCAAAGATTTGGGCTTTTCAATCATGGATTTTGGACGGGCATAATAATATAAGTCCTGAAAATCTATTTCAGGATAGCTGACCATCGCCCATGTAGGCTCTTTCAAGCACTCCCACCGTTCAAGAGCCTGCAAGCGCCAGTCCGTCATCCATTGTGGTTCGTCATTATTTTTGGAAATCAATTTTACAATGTCTGGATTCACGCCTTTCGGGGCATAATCCATTTCGATCTCGGTATTCCAGCCGTGCTTGTAAGTTTGACCAACCTCATGAACTGCTTCCACAGTTTTTTGATCGACCCCATCCTTGACCTCGATTTTATCCAAAGTTGCCATTCAAGGTCTCCTGTTCATCTTTAGCTATCATAGCGCGATCAGCCCATTTTTTATATTGCTTTGACCAGCTCTCAACCAGCCAGTCGATGTCCTTTTGTCGGGTTTCAGGCCCCAAACTGACCCGCAAGGCAGATTCCGTACTGCTTGCCCCAAATCCCATAGCCCGCAAAACGCGGCTTTCTTTTACTTTGCCACTTGAACAAGCCGATCCTGCAGAAACGGCCAGACCAGCCAAATCCATCTGCATCACTTGTGTTTCACCTTTCCACCCTTGGGTCACCATGCAAGACGTATTTGGCAATCTAGGTCGCGATTTCCCTATAAAAATAGTAGACGCAGATATTTGTTCAATACTATTTTCTAGAATGTTTCTAAGTTTTTCAACATGCGCCCAAACCCCCTGCTCAACATCGCGGATTGCGGCCTCTGCAGCCGCCCCAAAACCAGCGATGCCAACAAGGTTTTCAGTGCCCGAGCGCCGCCCCATTTCTTGGCCGCCGCCCTTGATCTGAGCTGCGAGTTCGGTTCCACGCTTAATCACCAAAGCACCGACCCCTTTCGGGCCTCCTATTTTATGCGCTGAGATCAGTCCCATTTGAGCCCCGGTCCAATTGAAGGCAACGGGCAGTTTGCCAAAGGCTTGGGTCATATCGCAGACCGCCACCCCTTCGGGTAAAGATTGGAGTATGCCCGTTTCTGAGTTGGCCAATTGCACTGCACTTCTTTCAGGTTCGGGAACTGCGATTTGTCCTTTCTTATCAACACTTAAGTCAGTTTTGCACCATGCACGTACAGCTTCATGCTCGACATCAGCGCAGCGAAGAGCGCGACCATGCAACGCCAGACCAGCTGCTTCAGTCGCCCCAGATGTAAAAATAATATCCGCGCCTTGGGCCCCCAAGGCTTGCGCTATTTGCTCACGCGCTCGCTCAAGAATTGCCTTTGCGTCCCGCCCCTCAGCATGCACAGAAGACGGATTACCCACGCAATCCATTGCCTGAACCATCGCTTGCCTTGCCTCTGACCTCAGCGGGGCGCTGGCATTATAGTCGAAATAGGCACGCTCCATCACTCATCAACAACAGCAAAAATATTCGGAACCGCCGGACAGGGCACAAGATCGTTTTCGATCACGTCCGACAAGCGTGTTTGATGCAAGAACACATAAACATGAGCGCTAAGCCCCTCCCAAAGGCGGTTGGTTAGCGATTGAGACTTGCTACCAGATAGACCGCCGGATGCACCTGCGCCCTTATACAAAGCATCCACTGTTTCATCGACGGCCGAAAGGACGTCAATCACTCGTATTTCATGCATTGACTTTGCCAGTCGGTAGCCTCCGCTTGGCCCCCGAACCGAATCTACTAGCCCTTTGCGGCGCAATTTCACAAATAATTGCTCAAGATATGCCAATGAAATGTCTTGTCTTTTTGCAATATCACCCAGCGTAACCAATTCCTGACCACTCTGCATAGCTATATCCGTCAAGGCGACCATAGCATAGCGCCCTTTTGTACTTAGTTTCATTTAGCTTTCCCGCAAATTGATTGACCTGACGGCCAGCAACGCTTATCTGCATGACAACCGAACAACCTTGTCCGTGTTTAGAATTATTCTAAATTAGCCGACTGGTTTTGTCAACAATAAGCAAACGGCTTTTGAGGAGAGATCACAAATCATGCCCGAGGTAATTTTTCCTGGCCCCGAAGGCCGTCTAGAAGGTCGTTACCACCCCCAAAAAGATCGCGATGCCCCCATCGCCATTGTTCTACACCCCCACCCCCAATTTGGCGGTACAATGAACAATAAGGTGGTCTACAACCTGCATTATGCCTTTTTTAACATGGGTTTCACGGTTCTGCGGTTTAATTTCCGTGGCGTAGGTCGCAGCCAAGGCGAATATGATCAAGGCGTTGGCGAGTTAAGCGATGCCGCTTCTGCGTTGGATTATCTTCAGTCAATGAATAACAATTCAAAACATTGTTGGGTGGCTGGATTTAGCTTTGGAGCGTGGATCGGCATGCAATTGTTGATGCGCAGGCCCGAGATCACAGGTTTTATTTCCGTATCACCGCCAGCAAACATGTATGATTTTTCGTTTCTTGCCCCCTGCCCTTCATCAGGCTTGGTAATCAACGGCACAGAAGACCGCATTGCGCCGCCGGCTGATACTGTCGGTTTGGTTGATAAGCTGCATGAGCAAAAAGGGATTACGATTACTCATACCCAGCTTGAAGGCTCGGGACATTTTTTTGAAGAGCCCCATATGGACACAATGATTGATCATGTCACAGGCTATGTCAAAAGGCGTCTGACAGAAAACACGCGCTAACCTTGAGGGAACAAGTTAAATTCTGCCCCCTCAAGCAGGGGGCGGGGCAGAAGATTTGGCTCTTTTGGACTTGTTTTCCAAGATGACTTTTTCGGCGAGATCTTTTGCGACAGCAAACGCACCTTTGATCTTATCGGAATCCTTTTTCCAATCGCGCCGGATGACCAGTTTGTTTTCCTTGATTTTGGCCAGCCCCCGCTGGTCTTCTAGAAACTCAACCAACCCCTTTGGCGAGGCAAACTTGTCGTTGTGAAATTGAATGATCGCACCTTTTGGCCCGCCATCCAACTTTGCAATACCCGCTCGTTTGCACATAGATTTTATGCGAACCACCAGCATTAACGTATTAACCTCGCGGGGCAGCTTTCCAAATCGGTCAATAAGTTCGGCGGCAAAGCCTTCCAATTCGACCTTTTTGCTGAGGCTCGACAACCGTCGATAGAGGCCCAGCCTTTCATCCAGATCAGGCACATAGCTTTCTGGAATTAACACTGAGACCCCGAGGTTGATTTGCGGCGCCCATTGATCATCCGCTTGCGATAGGCCTTCTAGTTCTCCAGCTTTGATTTTTGCGATCGCCTCTTCCAGCATCGATTGATAAAGTTCATAGCCGACCTCGCGCATTTGCCCGGACTGCTCTTCACCCAGCAAATTGCCAGCGCCTCGAATATCCAGGTCCTGCGAAGCAATCGAAAATCCGGCGCCCAGCGTATCAAGCGATCCGAGCACTCTCAGACGCTTCTGCGCCGTCGGTGTCAATTTGGCCTTGGGCTTAACGGTCACATATGCATAAGCGCGGGTTTTCGAGCGCCCGACCCGACCCCTAATTTGATAGAGCTGCGCCAACCCAAACATGTCTGCCCGGTGCACCACCATGGTGTTTGCAGTTGGAATATCCAGACCTGATTCGACGATGCTGGTGGCCAAAAGCACATCATATTTGCCGTCATAAAAAGCATTCATCCGCTCATCAAGCTGACCTGCAGCCATCTGGCCATGGGCCACAACATAGCTCAGCTCGGGAAGTTGATCTTTTAAAAACTCTTCAATTTCAGGAAGGTCACTGACCCTTGGAACGACATAAAAGGATTGCCCGCCCCGATAATGCTCTCTGAGCAATGCTTCGCGAATGGTCACAGCATCAAATTCGCTGACATAGGTGCGAATGGACAAACGATCGACTGGCGGCGTGCCGATGATTGACAAATCTCGCACCCCAGAAAGGGATAGCTGTAACGTGCGCGGGATCGGGGTCGCGGTCAAAGTCAGCACATGAATATCCGAACGCATCTGTTTCAGCCGCTCTTTATGCTGCACACCAAAATGTTGCTCTTCATCAATAATTAAGAGCCCTAAATTCTTGAAACGAATATTTTTTGCTAGCAATGCATGCGTGCCGATCACAACATCAACTGTTCCCGCTGCTAGGCTATCACGCGTTTGCTGAGCTTCTTTTGCCCCTATAAATCGGGACAGTTGCCGAACCTCAAGCGGAAAACCCCGAAAGCGGTCTTTGAAGCTTTTGGCATGTTGCCGGGTCAGCAATGTTGTGGGCGAAATTACCGCAACCTGTACGCCAGACATCGCGGCAACAAAGGCGGCCCGCATGGCAACTTCGGTTTTGCCAAACCCGACATCGCCGCATATCAGCCGGTCCATAGGCAAACCAGAGGTCAAATCAGACACGACCTCGGTGATTGCACTCAACTGGTCATCGGTTTCTTGGTACGGAAAACGTGCACAAAAGGCATCCCACATGCCCATGGGAGGTTCTAAAATTGGTGCTTTTCGCAATGCACGCTCTGCAGCAACGTTGATCAGTCGCTCGGCCATATCGCGAATTCTTTGCTTTAAGCGCGCTTTTTTGGCTTGCCATGCGCCCCCGCCAAGGCGGTCCAAAAGTCCACTTTCATGGCCAAATTTACTCAGCAATTCAATATTTTCTACGGGCAAATATAGCCGCGCATTTTCTGCATATTCGAGCAAAAGGCACTCATGCGCAGCACCAGCAGCTGTGACCACCTCTAATCCGCGATAACGGCCCACACCATGATCAACATGAACAACCAAATCCCCGACCGATAAGCTTTGGGTTTCGGTTAAGAAGTTTTCTGCCTTCCGTCGCTTTTTGGCCCGATGGATCAACCGATCCCCTAGCACGTCCTGCTCTGACACCACGGTTAAATTGTTGGTTTCAAATCCGTGCTCCAGCGCCCAAACTGCCAAATACAGCCGCCGCTCACCCAAGCTTTTGCCGTTGGGGACGGGTACGGCGCCTTGCAGATTTTGATCTTCGAGCAACCCGCCAATACGCTCTCGAGCGCCTTCAGAATAGCTAGCAATTACCACAGGCCCCTGCGCCATTTTGGCTTTAATATGATCCGCTAAGGCGCTAAAAAGATTAATATTTTCACTTTGCCTTTCTGGCGAAAAATTGCGTCCTATGCGGCCGCCTGCGGACACCACCCCCAAACCGGTACTTTGCGGCAAGGGGTTGAACTGTAAAATACGGCGGCTTTGAAGAGCTGCATCCCATCCATCTTCATTCAGATACAAAAGCTCTGGAACAATCGGTTTATAAACCGTATCCAGACGGCTTTTTTGCGCTAAGGCGTGCTGTCTGTTTTCAAATTGGTCGACAACTATGTCCCACCGCGCTGATCGAGCAGGCATGAGCTGATCATCAAAACAGATCGTTGCTTTGGGGACATAATCAAACAGGGTTTCAAGATGCTCGTGGAAAAACGGCAGCCAGTGCTCAACCCCTTGATATTTCCGTCCCGCACTGACGGCTTCATATAAGGGATCATCAGACCGGCCTGCTCCGAATTCAATTCGATAATTTTGCCGGAAGCGCGTGATTGCAGTCTCATCTAAAATGACCTCCGACACCGGCGCAAGTTCAATCTGTGTCAATTGCTCTGTAGTGCGCTGCGTGACAGGGTCGAACCGTCTTGCCCCATCCAGCTCATTGCCAAAAAAATCAAGCCGTATAGGACCCAAGTCGCCCGGCGCAAAAATATCAATAATACCTCCGCGCACCGCATATTCGCCCGCCTCCATCACTTTGGATGTTTGCACATAGCCCATCACCGATAAAAACTGGCGTAAGTTTGTGTCACTAATTTGATGGCCAACTGCGGCAATAAAGCTGGACGCTTTCAGCACAGCGCGGGCCGGCACTTTTTGCATGGCGGCATTGGCCGTTGTCAGCAGAACAAATTGCTCTGGCATTCCATGCGCCAAGCCGGCAAGGGTTGCCATGCGGGTCGCTGAAATATCTGCATTTGGGGATACCCGATCATAGGGCATACAGTCCCAGCTTGGAAATTGAACCACCGGAACATCAGGCGCAAAAAACCTTAAAGCGTCGACCAAGGCCGTCAAACGTTTATCATCTCGTGCAATATGAACCACAGGCAAAGAACTTTGCTG
The DNA here is from genome assembly GCA_965659715.1 of uncultured Paracoccaceae bacterium. Taxonomy (GTDB): domain Bacteria; phylum Pseudomonadota; class Alphaproteobacteria; order Rhodobacterales; family Rhodobacteraceae; genus CABZJG01. Next base: position 11,718 of record CBFHXE010000055.1, read on the forward strand.
CATTTCTTGCAAAATGAGCTGCGCATCATACCCTTCGGGCGCGCCGCCCACTGTAATTAAGTTCTGTTTATTCATTCCGTCCTTATCTGCGCTTGCTGCCCTATCTTCAAAGGCCAAGTACAAGATTGTTTATATTATAGGCAAGCCCCCAGAAAGCCGTCAAAAATATGCTCAACCCCGCAATTAAAATAGTCCAAAATCGATGCCACCAAAGAGTTCTATAGACCATATCAAAGACTGGAACAGCATCGCAGATACTGCGCGCCAACCGCAAACGCAAGTATGCCACAAGTGTTAAAGGAACCATCAACAAAAGCAGCGCCTGAAGCGGTTCACTGTTAAAATAAAACCCTGTAAACCCACAAAACCCGAATAAAAACCCACCCGTAATTGATAAAAACAATGACATATTAGGCGTATAGGCCGCGACAGTACGTCGAGCATGCAGCTGCAACGACATCAACAATTCATTTTGTTGCTCATGGGATTGGGATTTAGCTTGTTGCAGCGTATGAAAGGCCACACCGAGAATGATCTGAGCGCTGATGCCCCAAACGAGTATAACCAAGACCCAATACCAAAAACTGAAAAAAGACGTAAATTCTAGAGCCTCAAATATTAGCACATTCTCACTCGCATAAATGCTTCCTCACATCGATCTAAACTGAAATACTCAATACGCAAGCTGTTCGTAGAACTCAAAGACTTGTTCAAAGAATATATCCATGGCATTTAGAGCTGCATTATGGAGACACCAATGCCATCAGATAAAGTCGCCCCTTTTCCAAAAACCCGCCTTCGGCGCATTAGGCAATCCGCTGCGACACGCGCTTTGACGCGTGAGCATAGTCTATCTGTGAGTGATTTAATTTGGCCAGTTTTCATCTGCGAGGGTGATAACATTGAACAGCCCGTCGCCTCAATGCCGGGTGTTGTGCGCCGCAGCGTCGACAAAGTCGTTGAAGCGGCCAAAGAGGCTGCGGGTCTTGGCATTCCGGCAATTTGTTTGTTCCCCTATACCAATCCAAACTTAAAAACACCTGATTGTGCCGAAGCCTGGAACCCCAAAAACCTTTCAAACCGCGCCACCCGAGCGATTAAATCGGCAGGCCTAGACATTGCCGTTATGACAGATGTGGCTTTGGATCCTTATAATTCCAATGGCCATGATGGCTTGGTGGTGGATGGCGAGGTTGTTAATGACCTGACAGTGGACGCGTTGGTCAAACAAGCCCTTTCGCAAGCAGAGGCCGGAGCAGATATCATCGGGCCTTCGGACATGATGGATGGCCGGATCGGAGCAATCCGCACGGCTCTGGAAGAGCATGGTTTTCCAAATGTGCTTTTGCTGTCCTATGCGGCCAAATACGCAAGTGGCTTTTATGGCCCGTTTCGCGATGCCGTTGGCGCCAGTGGCGTCTTAAAAGGGGACAAGGCCACCTATCAAATGGATCCGGCAAACGGCCAAGAAGCGCTGCGTTTGGTTGCCAGAGACCTATCTGAAGGGGCCGATATGGTGATGGTTAAACCCGGTATGCCCTATTTGGACATTTGCCACCGTGTAAAAGAGCAATTTGGCGTGCCCACTTTTGCCTATCAGGTTTCGGGTGAATACGCGATGTTACAAGCTGCTATTCAAAATGGTTGGCTCGACGGGGGCAGAGTCATTATGGAAAGCCTTTTGGCCTTCAAGCGGGCGGGCTGCGATGGAATATTGACCTATTTTGCTCTGGACATAGCGCGCAAACTTGCCAAAATCTAACCAAATAGCTCAAGGATAGTGACAGCAGGGTAATCCTCGCCTATAAATTACTTATAAATTGGGAAAACCCAGTCATACGAGCAGGTATAAAATGTTTAAACTTTTTTCGCGCCGAGTATTTGCGGCGTTATGCGTTGGTTCATACTTTGGCTTAGCAGCCTGTACTGGTGACAATTTTAACACCGATATAATCAACGAAGATGCCGTGAAAATTGATGCCCGTGTTGATGCAACGCTGGCTCAATTGTATTCGGATCACCCAAATATTAAAAATCTTGCGGATAAGTCATCCGGGATATTGGTCATGCCGCTTGTCACAGAGGCAGGCTTTGGCTTTGGCGGCTCTTACGGCCGCGGTGCGCTGCGCATTGGCAACACAAGCGTTGATTATTATTCTACGGCCTCAGCAGGATTTGGCTGGCAAGTTGGCGCCCAACAATATGCCCATGTACTGTTCTTCATAACAGAGGACGCGCTGCAAAGCTTTCGCTATTCCCAAGGCTGGGCCGTCACAGGCGATATAGAATATGCATTCAGAGATCGCGGTGAAAACTTCCGAGCGGAAACCACGACCGCTTTGTCGCCAGTTATTGCTGTAATATTTGGCCAATCAGGGTTAAAAATTGGTGCAACGCTTGAGGGCACTAAATATACCCGAATTATACCCTAGATTACCCTTGGTAAATTAACAGCATAAATAACAGGTTTCTCCTGCCTCTACCATTGCGCCCAAGATACATGGTCTGTTATACAGAAAATAACAAGATATAGACCAACATAGAGATGAGCGCACCCATTGACCGATACGCCTGAATTGCCGCCGACAGACGACGAACAGCCCGAAACAAGCAGCGCTTTTTCCGGCCCGTCCGTATCGATCACAGATGAGATGAAAAGCTCGTATCTTGATTATGCGATGAGCGTAATCGTGAGCCGCGCAATCCCTGATTTACGCGATGGTCTAAAGCCTGTGCATCGCCGAATTTTATATGCGATGCATGAAACCGGCAATAGCCACGACAAACCCTACCGTAAGTCAGCGCGGCCTGTTGGCGATGTGATGGGTAAATACCACCCCCATGGGGACGGCGCGATTTACGATGCGCTTGTGCGGATGGCGCAAGATTTTTCCATGTCTCTGCCATTGCTGGATGGCCAAGGTAACTTTGGCTCGATGGATGGGGATAACCCAGCCGCGATGCGCTACACAGAAGTGCGCATGGATAAACCGTCGGCTTATCTTCTTGCGGATATAGACAAAGACACGGTTGATTTTCAGGACAATTATGACGGCAAAGACCGCGAACCCACTGTTCTGCCCTCTCGCTTCCCCAATATGCTTGTCAACGGGGCGGGCGGCATCGCTGTTGGGATGGCGACGAACATACCGCCGCATAACTTGGGCGAAGTGGTCACAGCGACACTTGCCTTGATCGAAGACCCTGACTTAAGCAGTGAAGATTTGATCCAATATGTGCCGGGACCGGATTTTCCCACCGGAGGCCTCATGCTGGGCCGCTCTGGCGCGCGCAAAGCGTATCTAGAAGGACGCGGCAGCGTGATTATCCGATCAAAGACACGCATCGAAGAGCTGCGAAAAGATCGATATGCGATCATCATTGATGAAATCCCCTATCAGGTTAACAAAGCCTCAATGATTGAAAAAATCGCAGAACAAGTCCGCGATAAAAAAATAGATGGCATTTCGCATGTGCAAGATGAAAGCGACCGCAACGGTGTGCGGGTCGTGATCGAGTTAAAGCGCGATGCCACAGCCGAGGTGGTTTTAAATCAACTTTATCGCTTCACCCCTATGCAAACCTCCTTTGGCTGCAACATGCTGGCCTTGAACGGGGGCCGTCCTGAGCAATTGACGCTGCGCTCTTTCCTGACAAACTTCATTGATTTTCGCGAAGATGTCGTGGCCCGCCGGGTGGCATTTGAGTTGCGCAAAGCCCGCGAGCGCAGCCATATTTTATGCGGATTGGCCGTGGCCGTTTCCAATGTGGATGAAGTGGTTGCAACCATTCGGTCCTCTGCGGATGCTGCTGATGCAAGAGAAAAGCTAATGACCCGGCGGTGGCCTGCGCAAGACATTGTCGAATATATCAAGTTAATAGACGATCCGACCCACAAAATTAATGACGACGGGTCATATAATCTCTCTGAAACTCAGGCCCGCGCGATTCTCGAACTTCGCCTGCAACGTTTGACCCAGCTAGGGGTAAAAGAAGTCACTGACGAACTTCAGGCCTTGGCAAAGAATATAATTGATTATCTCGAAATACTCAGCTCACGCGACCGCATAATGCGGATCATCAAAGATGAGCTGGAAGATGTGCGAGAGAAGTTTGCCGTTCCACGCCGCACCGAAATTATCGAGTGGTCTGGCGACATGGAAGATGAAGATCTCATCGAGCGCGAAGATATGGTGGTGACCGTCACGGCTGCAGGCTATATCAAACGCACACCTTTGGCCGATTTTCGTGCCCAGCGGCGCGGCGGCAAGGGGCTGTCAGGAATGCAAACAAAAGATGAAGATGTGGTCACCACGCTCTTTGTGGCAAACACCCATACACAGCTTTTGTTTTTCACCACCGACGGAATGGCCTATAAACTCAAGACCTGGCGGCTTCCGCTTGGGGGCCGGACAGCAAAAGGAAAAGCTGTCGTCAATATTCTTCCTATTCCGACCGGCGTCTCAATCGCAGCTATAATGCCGGTTGATGCGCCTGAGGCCGAATGGGAAAATCTTCAGATTATTTTTGCCACATCCGCCGGTGATGTGCGCCGTAATGCACTGTCAGATTTCACCAATGTGCGGGCAAATGGAAAAATTGCGATGGATTTGCCGGAAAATGTAGAGTTGGTAAATGCACGGATCGCAAATGAAGATGACGATGTTATGCTGGTGACAAATTCCGGCCGCGCAATTCGGTTTTCCACTACGGATGTCAGGGTTTTCAAAGGCAGAAAATCAACCGGCGTCAGAGGCATCCGTCTGTCAGGTGAGGACCGCGTGGTCTCCATGTCGATTATACGGCATTTTATTGCCACATCCGATGAACGGGCCGCCTATTTGAAGATGCGCCGCGCGGTAGTTGGTATGACGGATGACGAAGAAATCACTGACGAAGATGACAGCAATGCACACGCAACCATAAGCCCTGCACGCTATGCAGAAATGTCAGCCGAAGAAAACCTCATCCTAACTATTTCTGCAGGCG
>CBFHXE010000056.1:0-16421 GCA_965659715.1 uncultured Paracoccaceae bacterium
GATTGGTGGTATAAACTTTCCAGTCCCACCATTCGGTCTGAAGCCACTCTTCCATATGGGCGTGGATCCGATCAGCGCCGCCGGTTGTGGTGTGGCACAGGAATGTCTGCTCATCAATGCGCGCCACAACGCCGTCATCGCTGAGAAAACCGTTTTCACTGCACATCAGCCCATATCGGCATTTGCCGACCTTCAGCGTGCTCATCATATTGGTATAGAGCATATCCATGAATTTGCGGGCATCTGGGCCTGACACCAAAATTTTTCCAAGGGTTGACGCATCTAGAAGCCCCAAAGAATTGCGGGTTTGATTGATCTCGCGGTTCACTGCCTGATCGTGGCTTTCACCGGCGCGGGGAAAACAATAGGGCCTGCGCCACTGGCCCACCGGTTCCATGTAAGCGCCTTGGTCTTCATGCCAGACCTGCATTGGCGTTTTACGAATGGGCTGAAAAATCTCGCCCCGCGCAGCGCCCGCAATCGACCCCATTGAAATGGGCGTGTAGGGCGGACGGAATGTTGTTGTACCAACTTGAGGAATATCGGCGTTGAGCGCGCCGGCCAAAGTGGCAAGGCCGTTAATATTGGAGAGTTTTCCTTGATCCGTGGCCATACCCAACGTGGTATAGCGCTTCGCGTGCTCGACACTTTCAAAGCCTTCTTGCGCCGCCAGTTGCACATCATTAACTTTCACATCGTTTTGATAGTCTAAAAAGGCTTTGCTACGCAGCTTGATCCCTGCCCCTTGCGGCATCATCCAAACTGCTTGGATTGGCGCTTCGGCCCGCGGGCTAGCCATGGTCTGCTTAGGCTTCTTTTTAGAACCTGTCGCTGTAGCTGTCTGAGCGGCGGCATCTGCCAGAATCTCATCCAACCCAAAACATCCATTTGCCGCACCTGCAGTATATACGAAAGGGTTACCTTCCTGATCTAAAGGAGGGTTATGCACATCCGGGCGAAAGAATATTTCGCGCTCGTCCCAGAGTAGTTTTCCGCCGCAGTGCGACCACAGATGGACAACGGGCGACCAGCCCCCAGACATTGCAACACAGTCGCATGGAATTTCTTCCAAGACCGCACCTTCGCCGACCTGCGCGCAGATAGATACGGATTGAACCCGCTTGCTACCATGGACTTTGGCAATCCCTTTGCCGGTCTCAACCCGTATTCCGAGCGCCCGGGCCTGATCTTCAAGCGAACCACCGCCATGAGGGCGGGCGTCAACGATCAAAGGCACCTCTAGACCTGCATTTTTTAGTGTAATTGCAGTACGATAGGCATCATCATTATTGGTCACAATGACGGTTCTATCACCTACCGAAACGCCAAAGTTTACCACATAATCACGTAAAGCTGACGCCAATATAACACCAGGTATATCATTTCCGGCAAAACTCAGCGGGCGCTCAATGGCACCTGTGGCTGTTATGATGCGGCCAGCACGAATACGCCACAAACGATGACGCGGTTTCGCATCACAAGGATCGTGATCATTGATCCGCTCATACCCAATCATATAACCGTGATCATAGATACCTGCGGCCATCCAGCGCTTGCGTAACGTGACATTACCCATCTCTTTCAAGGTCGTCAGAGTTTGATCCACAAAGTTATCCACAGGCTCACCGGCGATTTCGCCGCCGTCCACCGGCGCCCGACCACCCCAGTTTGACGCTTGCTCAACCAAAAGCACCCGCGCGCCGGTTTCACCAGCGGTTTTTGCCGCCTGCAGGCCCGCAACCCCCCCACCAACAACAACCACGTCATAAAAACTATAGATATGCTCATAGGTGCTGTCGTCAGTGTCTTTCGGGGCCTTTCCTAACCCTGCCGAGTACCGAATGATCGGCTCATACACATGTTTCCAAAAGGGTCGAGGATGGATGAACATTTTGTAATAAAATCCCGCGGGCAGAAAACGCGCGAGAGCGTTGTTAATTACTCCAACATCAAAATCGAGGCTTGGCCAGTGATTTTGCGAGGTTGCTGACAAGCCATCAAAGAGTTCGGTTGTGGTGAGGCGCTGGTTGGGCTCAAATTTACCACCTTCGCCCAGATTGACCAAACCGTTAGGCTCTTCCGATCCGCTCGCTACAATACCCCTTGGACGATGGTATTTAAACGACCGACCAACCAGCATTTGGTCATTGGCCAGCAGAGCTGAGGCCAAACTATCCCCGGCATAGCCTGTCATATGCTTACCGTTAAAACGAAAGGTTATTTGTTTACTTTTTTCAATCAGGCGGCCGCCTGCAGAAAGACGCGTACTCATGTGACTGCCTCTTTACGTATCATAAAAAGAGTGCCTCTTGTACGAGGCATTAAACCAAGAGAAAGCATTACGAAAACTCCCTCCATGACCAACCCGGGCGTTTTTTAGAAATTTTAGCCTTAAGGTCTTTGGGCGGCTCAAGGCTTTGCGCCGGATATGTGCCAAACACTTCAAGTGTTACCGTACAGCGCGCTGCATGAAACCACTTGCCACAGCCGTTCGCATGGCGCCAGCGCTCAAAATGCACGCCTTTGGGGTTTTCGCGTTGAAACAGGTAGCCTTCAAAATCCGCATCTGACGATCCCGGACCATAGCGCTTAAGATGGGCCTCGCCGCCGGGCGTCAATTCGGTCTCTTCGGCGTCAACGCCGCAATAGGGACAATTAAGAATAAGCATACTGCAATCTCCCGAGTGCAATGAGAACAGTAAAAAACACAAAGCGCCCCATCAGTGCGCCACCCCAGCTGCGACGCTTTCATCGATAAACTTGCCTTCTTGAAAGCGGTCGAGCGAAAATTCTGCGGTTAAGGGTGAATGACCTTTAGCCATCAATTCGGCCATCCCCCATCCGGACCCCGGGATTGCTTTAAAGCCGCCGGTTCCCCATCCGCAATTGATAAAGCAATTCTCAAGCGGGGTTTTTGAAAGGATCGGCGAGCGGTCACCAGTCATATCCACAATACCGCCCCACCAGCGCAGCATTTTGAGCCGTGAAATCATCGGGAAGGTTTCTACCAACGCCCGTACAGTTTCTTCCACGTGATGAAAACTGCCGCGCTGGGTGTAATTATTATAGCCATCCGCGCCGCCGCCGATCACCATTTCGCCTTTGTCCGACTGGCTCATATATCCATGAACCGTGTTGGCCATCACCACGACATCCATACAGGGTTTAATCGGCTCGGATACCAACGCCTGTAAAGCAACGGATTCGATAGGCAACCTAAACCCTGCCATATCTGCCAGCACACCAGAATGTCCGGCCACCACGACCCCCAATTTATCGCAGTCTATCGCACCTTTGGTGGTGTCCACACCGACGACCTTGCCGCCAGATTGACGCACGCCGGTGACCTCACATTTCTGGATGATATCCATACCCATATCAGAGCAGGCCCGCGCATAGCCCCACGCCACCGCATCATGGCGCGCAGTGCCGCCCCGCGGCTGCCACAGCGCCCCAAGCACCGGGTAGCGCGGTCCGTCGATATTCATAATTGGGCAGAGCTCTTTGACCTTTTGCGGCCCAATAAACTCGGTGCTCACCCCTTGCAGGACATTGGCATGCGCCGTGCGCTGATATCCGCGCACCTCATGATGGGTCTGGGCCAGCATCATCACGCCCCGCGGGCTGAACATGATATTATAATTCAGGTCCTGACTAAGATTTTCATAAAGTCCGCGGGCTTTTTCATAAATTGCCGCAGATGGATCCTGCAAATAATTTGAGCGGATAATTGTGGTGTTACGACCTGTATTTCCACCACCAAGCCAGCCTTTTTCAAGCACAGCCACATTTCGAATGCCAAAATTCCGGCCAAGGTAATAGGCAGTAGCCAATCCATGGCCGCCAGCGCCAATTATAATCACATCGTATTTTTTCTTTGGCGCAGGGCTACGCCACGCGCGCTCCCAACCGGAATGAAAGCGCAATGCTTCGCGGGCCACAGCAAAAGCAGAATACCGTTTCATAAAGCCTAGCTCCAATTAACTTATTATCTCATTGACCTTTAGACAGAATCTACGGCCTGCGCCGCACCTCAGAGCGTCACAAAACCAATAACTTGCGACATCTGGCGCGGGTTTAGCTTTTGCCCTTTTTTCTATACCCAATCAGCGCTACATACAGGCTACCACAGCGGGGTCTGAATGACATTTTGGCTTTTTACCATTGGATTATCGACCGTCATTGCCGGTTTTTTAATTCTCGTGCTGCGCAGTACGCGCACATCACACACAGGTACTGAGGCCGAAATCAACTTTTACAAGGCGCAGTTAAGCGACATTGAGCGTGATACAGCCCGCGGTATACTTGACCGACAAGATGCGGAACAAATGCATGCCGAAATAGGTCGCAAAATTCTACGGCTTGATAGCTCACGCTTTGAAACTGCGCCGCCCAAGGCGTTTAAACAGTCCATTTTATCGGGCTTAATTATCGCACTGGCTGTTATTGGCGGCTCACATTTGCTTTATCTTCAGCTTGGCGAGGCCTCCTATCCAAACTTACCACAGGCTGAGCGCATCGAAAGAGCGGCATTCCTGCTTGAAAACCGCCCAAGCCTTGAGGAATACGCAAAATCTTTTGTCCCGCAACAGAAACCACGAGAGATTTCAGAAGATAATAGAGGCCTGGTTGCCGAACTGCGCAGCGCTCTTGCAGAAAACCCATCAGATTTGAAAGGCCTTCGTCTTTTGGCGCGTGTCGAAGCAGGATTGCAGAATTATTCTGCTGCCAGCGCCGCTCAAAGTGAGGTTCTCAACCTCCTGGGCGCACAAGCCACAGCAGAAGACCATCTGGATTATGCAGAACTGCTTATCCTGTCCGTTGGCGGCTATGTTGCGCCAGAAGCCGAAACCGCACTGCAAGCCGCATTGCAACTAGATCAACAAAATGGTGGTGTGCGCTATTATATCGGCCTGATGTTTACCCAAAACGACCGCCCGGATCTTGCCTTTAAATTATGGCGTGATCTATTGTTTAAGGGCCCCGAAGATGCGCCATGGATTGACCCCATCCGGGCACAAATTCAAGATGTTGCTTTTTATGCCGGCGTTCATAACTTCTCTTTGCCTGAGCAGTCTTCTACAAGCGCGCTCGTGCCTGTTGCCCCTGCCCTAAGCGATGATGCGATGGACGCGGCGGCAGAGTTAAGCCCTGAGGAACGTGCTGAGATGATCAAGGGCATGGTCGCCCAATTGTCACAAAGGTTGCAAGCCGACGGCGGCCCTGCACAAGACTGGGCGCGCCTGATTGCCGCCTATGGTGTTCTGGGAGATGGTGGGGCACTGCAAAACACCTATCAGTCGGCCATTGCTAAATTTTCAGCAGACCCAGCCGCGCTGGAGCTTTTGAAAAATGCGGTTGTGTCCGCCGGAGGCTCGCCATGATTTGCGATGATATTGAGAGCTTTGCAGCGACTGTGCGTCCGCTTCAGCCTTTGATCGGGCTTGATCTGGGCACCAAAACCATAGGCGTTGCTATATCAGATAGCCTACGCCTGACCGCGACCCCTATCGAGACCATAAAGCGGGTTAAATTCACTGCGGATGCGGCCCGGCTAATGGATATGATCACAGAACGTGACATTGGCGGAATAATCCTTGGCCTGCCGCGCAATATGGATGGCAGCGAAGGACCGCGGTGCCAATCCACCCGCGCTTTTGCCCGCAACCTATCGCGTATATACGATCTTCCAATCGGGTTTTGGGATGAACGCTTGTCAACTGTAGCGGCTAAAAAAGCACTGCTTGAGGCGGATACTTCCCGAAAGCGTCGTGCTGAGGTCATTGATCATGTGGCGGCTTCCTATATTCTACAAGGGGCGCTCGATAGATTGCGCCATATGGCCAATAACTAAGGGCGAGTGTTTTGAGCAATCAAATATGGAAGCGAGATGAGATCGCATCACCCTGTGTCAAAATCTGCGTTGTGCATCCGGTAGAGCGTATTTGCACCGGATGTTATCGCAGTATTGACGAGATTGGCGCTTGGTCAAGAATGAGCCCCGAGGAACGCGCTGCGATTATGCAAGAGCTGCCGGATCGCGCTGTTTCGCTCAAAAAACGCCGCGGGGGACGTGCCGCACGGATCAAGCGCACCTAAATGGAAAAGGATTTCGGCCACAAGGCGGCGCTCATTGACTAAACATGGTTCCAAAGGGCTTTCCCCCCTAATTCAGGGCGAAAATAGGCTATCATCCGTCCTTCGTCCGGGGTTTTAGCGCCACTCTCCCAGGGGGCAATCCCATGCAGGGCCAAACGGTGCACGACATAGGCTTCGCCCGGTTGGGCATGTACAACCACCCTTTTGCAGCGCTCGAAAACCTGCCGCCGTGCAGTTTGATAGACCTCGGTGACATCAAGCTCTGCCCAACTGGGGGTTTCAATGCCCTGAAATGCCTTTTGAAAGACCTCGGCCATAATCAGATGCGACCCTTCCCAAACAACCATCGGGCTGGCAGCGGGCGAACAGGTATTTAGCGGCAAGCCCAAAATAAAGGCGTGCGGTTCTTTGAGCATACGGCGGCGGTCCGGCCCCACGGCCAAAAGCCCGTCCACATGCGCCGCATCACGTTTTTTGCGGTATCTAAAACCGGCCTCGGTCTCACCTTGTCGGGGTTTTGGATAACCGGGATAGATCACGGATAATTGCGCTGGATGAAACGGCAAATAGTCTATTTCTGACAGCCAATCGATCACTTCGCCCACTAAAGGAACCCCGCCCAAGGCGCCCTGCCCGTCCGATGCCAGCGCATCGACCCCGACAAACCAAGTGCCTTGGCATTGCAGCCATTTTTTTCGCATTTCGGGCTGTTCAACAACCGCCTTTGCCTGCTGTAATGCCTCTTGTGCCCAAGCGGCAATAGCAGGGTCATAGGTAAACCGCTTCCAGCCTTTTGTTGCGAACACCAATACCTCCCGCTGTGGTTTGGCGCAGCGTATCGCAGAAGCCACGTCCACGGCAATAGAACAGACTCAAAAATGCTGATTTGTAATTATTTTGTAATCCTCCAACAGTGCAACCGGCAGCCCAAGCGGCATGGTTTCAAACCCACGTCCCTGCATCAGCACGCACATTTTACCTTTGCGATCGGTTCTTGCGGCAAACCAAGCGCGGGTTTTTTCATTGCGGTAAATTTCCACTAAGTTTCCACCTTTTGATAGGCCTCTAAATAAAATCCGATAGGTTTTGGTTTTACCAAGCGCCATTTCGCGCGGATCACAGGCAAATGCTGGTGTAGCCATCAACAAAATAATCAACAAATATTTCATGTAGCCTCCACATTGCGCCGCTGCGATTTTGGCGAAAAAGGCGCAGAACTTGGTTAAGCCAGCGTGCGCAGTTTAAGCTATTAGGCGCTCCGGGCTTTCGCCTATTGAAGTTGCTTGGTTTTTGGCTGTAGCCTGCTCACAATTTCCCACGGCGCGAGCAGACGGCGGCAGCAATGACACAAACACTTTCAACAATGCTCTCTAAGCATCCAGATAGCGCCCCAGCATTGGGCGGCATTGGGGCTGATTGGCTTACCTATGGCGCCTTGAGGAAATTAAGCGCTGAGATTGGCAATAAGTTGCACAGCTGTGGTCTTGGACGCACAGATCGGGTTGCCATTGTGCTTCCAAATGGGCCCGAAATGGCGGCTACTTTTGTTACCTTGGCACAATGGGTGGTTACGGCCCCGCTGAATCCGAACTATACAAAAGATGAATTTTTATTTTATTTTAAGGACTTAAATTCTAAAGCTGTTGTATTGCCGGAAGGCTATAGCGGCCCTGCATTGGCCGCTGCCCAAGCTTTGGGAACTCTGATTTTGCGCCTTAAACCCACACCGCAATTCGGCGCAGGTGGTTTTGCGCTTACCGCCGAAGGCCCAAGCCTAACTGGCGCTGATGTAAACGCGCCCGCCGCTGAGGACGAAGCGCTTATCCTGCATACATCCGGCACCACATCACGGCCCAAAATCGTGCCACTATTACACCGAAATATTTGTGCTTCGGCAGATCATATTGCCACATCGCTTGCTTTAAGTCCGGCAGACCGCTGCCTGAATGTGATGCCACTGTTTCATATTCATGGACTTATTGCGACGGTGTCCGCATCCCTATTTGCTGGCGGTCAGATTTTTTGCACACCCGGATTTGATGCGCTTAGATTTTTTGGCTGGATGTCTGCGCAGCGCCCCACATGGTATACAGCGGTGCCTACAATGCATCAGGCCATTCTGTCGCGGGCAGCGCGCAATGAAAGCATCATCGCCGATGTGCCGCTTCGGTTCTTGCGGTCTTCCTCTGCCTCTTTGCCGCCGCAGATTTTTGCTGCATTAGAAGATGCTTTTGGGGCCCCTGTGATTGAAGCCTATGGCATGACAGAGGCGGCGCATCAAATGGCGGCGAACCCGCTGCCGCCAAAACCGCGCAAACCGGGCTGTGTGGGCATTGCCGCCGGTCCGCAAGTGCGCATTGCAGATGAGACCGACAACAAGCTTATTGTCGGGTTGGGCGAAATTGTCATTTCGGGGCCAAACGTGACACCCGGATATGAAAGCAACCCGGATGCCAACGCCAAAAGCTTTTTCGAAGCCGGTGGCGCCCGGTGGTTTCGCACCGGCGATCAGGGGCAGCTTGATGCTGCCGGCTATTTGACCATCACCGGGCGGCTGAAAGAGATTATAAACCGAGGCGGCGAGAAAATTTCACCGCGTGAGGTTGACGAAGTGCTGATGGATCACCCCGCGGTGGCGCAGGCTGTGACCTTTGCTGTGCCGCATGACAAGCTGGGCGAAGATGTGGCCGCCGCTGTGGTCTTTGCACAAGAGGAAACTGCTTCCGAACAAGAGCTGAGCAGCTTTGTACAAGAGCGGCTGGCACGGTTCAAAGTGCCGCGTAAAATTATCATCGTAGCGGAAATTCCCAAAGGGGCAACAGGCAAGCTGCAACGCATAGGGCTGCACAAAAAACTTGGATTGGAGCTGTGAGTTGACCAAAGTTTGTATTTTCGGCGCAGGGGCAATTGGAGGCTTTCTTGCCCATGCGCTGCATGAAGGCGGCGCTGAGGTGTCGTTAATTGCGCGCGGCGCACATCTGGCTGCTATGCAGGAAAACGGTCTTACTGTGATCAAAGAGGGTGTCCGCAAAACGTATAAATTGAACGCAACTGACGACCCGCAAACCCTTGGGCCCCAAGATTATGTTGTTTCCGCCTTAAAAGCCCACTCCGTGGCTCCGGTCATAGATGTTTTTCAGCCGCTTCTGGCCGATCATACAGCCATTGTGCCTGCAATAAACGGCATTCCTTGGTGGTATTTTTATAAAGCCAATAGCGGCACAGCGCTTGAGGGCCAATGGCTTGAAACCGTGGACCCGGGCGGTTTGCAATGGAAAGGCTTTGGACCGCAGCGTGCCATAGGCTGTGTGGTCTATCCAGCCTGCGAAGTGATAGAGCCCGGCGTTATCGACCACAAGTCTGGCGACCGCTTTAGCCTTGGCGAGCCAGATGGAGAGCGCAGTGAACGCGTTATGGCCCTGTCAAAACTGATGCGCGATGGCGGCTTGCGGGCGCCGGTAAAACCGCGCCTGCGCGACGAGCTTTGGATCAAGGTTTGGGGCAATGCGACGTTCAATCCTGCCTCGGCGCTAACCGGTGCGAGTCTGGATATGCTGGGAAATGATCCGGCAAGCCGGGCCTTGATCTACGCCGCAATGGATGAGTGCCGCACAGTCGGCGAAGCGGTCGGCGCACGCTTTAACGTCGATATAGATCGGCGTATTGACGCCGCTACCGCAATCATCGGCCATAAGCCTTCCACCCGTCAGGATGTCGAGCAAGGCCGCCCGATGGAGCTTGATGCGCTTACCAGCAGCGTTTTAGAACTGGCGCGCAGGCTGGACATAGCAACCCCAACACTTGATAATTTGGCCACGCTGGTGCGGCTACAGGGTGAAGTATTAGGGCTCTATCAGCGCCGTCCAGAAATTGAGGCGGCTATTGCCCGGACATCCGGCACCGGGGCATGACCATCGCTGTTTACACTGCAGCGCTCAAAAGTTCAGTTTGACATATGTTCACTGATAAAATGCTCAATCACAGGTCTAACTGATCTGGGGATATCAAGGGTTTTCAACTGCATAGGGGTGAACACTCCAAAGCCTGCACCCTTCCCAAACGAAATTTGGCTAACCTAAATGCGCTCGCGCGTTGTAAAAACATAAATCTGATCCACCAACTCCGGTGGATCAGATACATATTTTACAAAAGGTATGAGGCTTTTTAGGTCCAAATCAATCCCCAGTTCTTCGTTAATTTCCCGCCCACAGGTTTCGCGCAAATATTCACTGCCCTCAACATGACCGCCAAACATACTCCATCTGCCGGGGTGTGCGATATGAGTGCAGCAATCCCGAAACTGCAGTAAAAGCCGATCATGTTGGTCCATCACTAAAAGTGCTGCCACCCGCTAGGCGCCGTAACCCTGCCATTCACCAATGGTTATAAAATCATCTTGCTGCAAAACACTTGCCTATTCATTCATAATACAATGGGGCATGCATAAGGCCTTCTGTGCATCAAGTACACGCATATCTTTATGGATCAGCAGCCTGACAGCTTATTGGCGGGGAAATTTACTGGTAAAGACAAACTGCGGATCAAAGTAATATCTGCTAGGAAAGCTCAACCTCTGCTGTGCCTTGCTTTAGAATTCTATCTGACTTTGAGATAACGCCATCCTTATAAATGCTGCACAAAAGCCCACGCAGCCTTAGGGGGCGGTATTCGGGCGTATTGACCCAATGATAAGCCTCTGCGCCATACCGCGCTTTCCATTTGACACAGGCGGTGTTGAATACCCCCGACACCCGTAGAACTGCCGTGCCAACGTTCAATAACATTCCGGCTGGCATATTGGCGTCAGAGCAATCCAGATCGGCAATAATGGTATCGCCCGGGTGCAGCATGCTTTGCGGATCAAAACGCACCGCATCATGCACCCGGCGCCCTAGAATAGAAACCTGTATTGCTGGGTCGGGGGATCCATCGGGCAATTTCATCCAAGGAGTTTTAAGCCACCTCTCACCGGTGATGCCGCCGCGGCACGTGACTTCAATTTGATCGGGAAACTGGCGTTCACCAAACCCGGGCCGAAAACACAATGTGTCAATAGGCACATCATCTTTTGGCGCAGCTGTGATTTCTTTTATAGCCGCATCAAGTGCGGCTTTTGAAACAAAATCCACCATTATGCAGCAGCCTGTCCGATCACATGACCAAGCGCTTCTTGCACCAACTCGGTGCCGCCGATATGGCCACGCTCGGACAAGATACGCCGCCACGCCCGCGCTCCGGGTTGGCCGGCGAAAAGACCCAGCATATGCCGTGTAATTTGATTAAGCTTGCCGCCCGATGAAAGATGCGCCTCAATATAGGGCAACATTTGCTGCACCACTGTGACCGGATGTGCGCCTTGACCCTGACCAAAAATGCGCTGATCGGCTGCAGCAAGGATATCGCTCGGCTGATGGTAAGCTGCGCGGCCAATCATTACCCCATCCATTCCGGCCTCAAGAAACGCGGCCGCCTGATCAAGCGATGTAATACCGCCATTGACCGATAGGTGCAGCGCGGGAAACAAACCCTTCATCTGCTGCACCAAAGGATAATCAAGCGGCGGGATATCTCGGTTTTCTTTCGGGCTTAATCCTTGCAGCCAGGCTTTGCGTGCATGGACCGCAAAGCGACCAACACCTGCATCGGAAACCTGCGCCAAAAACTCGGGCAATATTTCTTGCGGCTCTTGGTCATCAACCCCGATACGGCATTTTACCGTCACCTCAACATCCACGGCAGCGATCATTTCCGCGCAGCACTCTGCCACCAGTGCAGGGGTTTTCATTAATACGGCCCCAAAAGTGCCCGATTGCACCCGATCCGACGGACAGCCCACATTGAGATTGATCTCATCATAGCCCGCCTCGGCCCCAAGCCGCGCCGCTTGCGCCAGCTCTTTAGGGTCAGAGCCGCCAAGCTGCAAAGCCACCGGATGCTCGGCCGCGTTAAAGTCAAGCAAATGCAACGCGCCGCCCCGCACCAAAGCCGGCGCTGTGACCATTTCGGTATAAAGCAGGCAGTTCTTTGACAACAAGCGATGTAAATACCGGCAATGTCTGTCCGTCCAGTCCATCATCGGCGCTACGGAAAATAGGGCCGCATGCTGCAAGGACTTGGGGGCAAGGCTACCTGTGCTGTTCATCGTAAACCGTGGTTCTGTGTTTAATTTTCACCTTTTACACGGCTTGCTACCCTCTTGTCACCCCCGCAATGGACAGGTGACAAAACCGCCGAGATGGCTTAACAGCCGCGTAAAGAACCAAAAAGAGCTTTATTCATGCATGTATTTATAACGGGCGTTGCAGGTTTTATCGGCGCAAATGCCGCCGAGCAGCTTTTGGCAAGCGGACATCAGGTCACCGGCATCGACAATCTTAATGATTATTACGACCCGGCCCTTAAACAGGCGCGGCTGAAGCGTCTTGCAGGCAAAAACAGATTTCAGTTTGTAAAAGTTAATATCCAAGACACTGACGTTTTAGCCGACCTGTTTGCCGATAATGGCTTTGATGCCGTGATACATATGGCAGCGCAGGCAGGCGTGCGCTATTCGATTGACAACCCGCGCAGCTATCTGAACAGCAATCTTATCGGTACATTTGAGCTTTTAGAGGCCGCGCGTGCGCATCCGCCAAAACATATGCTGTTGGCCTCTACCTCTTCTGTCTATGGCGCCAACACAGAAATGCCTTATCAAGAGGTGCAAAAAGCCGATCATCAAATGTCGTTTTATGCGGCCACCAAAAAGGCCACGGAATCAATGGCGCATTCCTATGCACATCTTTACGCGCTGCCTATTACCATGTTTCGGTTTTTTACAGTTTATGGCCCCTGGGGGCGGCCAGATATGGCACCGATAAAATTTACCCGTAAAATCCTAAATGGGGACGCCATAGATGTTTATAATCATGGCAATATGCGCCGTGATTTCACCTATGTTGATGATCTGGTTCAGGCTTTGACACTTCTGCTTCCAAAGGCGCCCACGGAAACTCCGATTGCTAATGTAGCGGACAGTCTTTCGCCCGTTGCACCTTTTCGTGTGGTTAATATTGGCAATAACAAACCCGTGGAACTGCTTGATTTTATTTCTGAAATTGAAAAGGCTACTGGCACGCCCGCGGTGCAAAACCTAATCGAGATGCAAGCCGGTGAAGTGCCGGCCACATGGGCCGACACCGCCCTGTTAGAGGCTTTAACCGGCTATGTTCCGCGCACGGATATCAAAACCGGTGTCAAAGCCTTTGTTGATTGGTATCAGGACTACTATGGTTAATCTCTGGTCAAAGCCCCGGCAATCAGGCTAATAAAATGCAAATATCAGGAACAGCACCCATGAGCGCACCACACAGCGAAACAGTTGATCACGCCCGCCGCGTTTTGACCATTGAAGCAGAGGCTTTGCAGCAACTGGCAAATCATTTGCCAGTTGATTTTGCGCCGCTTACGGAAGCGATCCTAACCTGCACCGGACGAGTGATTGTGTCGGGCGTAGGAAAATCAGGTCACATCGGGCGCAAGATTTCGGCCACGCTTGCAAGCACAGGCACGCCCTCGTATTTTGTCCATGCCACCGAAGCCAGCCATGGCGATCTGGGAATGATCATCGAAGGCGATCTTTGTCTGCTTATTTCAAACTCCGGAGAGACCGTTGAGTTGCGGGATATCGTGGCCCATACGCGCCGGTTTTCCATTCCAATGGCGGCCATATCTTCTAAAGCCGGCAGCACCTTGATGAAAGCGGTAGATTTCGCGCTTTGCCTGCCTGATGCGCCTGAAGCCTGCGCCATTGGCATGGCACCCACAACTTCAACCACAATGATGATTGCTTTGGGCGATGCCTTGGCGGTTGCGCTAATGCAAAAGCGCAATTTTAAGGCCGAAAACTTTTCGGTCTTTCACCCGGGCGGCAAACTTGGTGCGCAAATGGCCAGTGTTGGCGATCTCATGCACGGGCGGGATAAAATGCCCTTTGTTGCGCCCGACACGTCTATGCAGGACACCCTGCTTGAGATGACATCAAAAGGCTTTGGGGTTGCGGTCGTCTTGGATAATGGCCGTGTGTCCGGCGTTATTTCCGATGGCGATCTGCGCCGCCATATGCATCATCTGATGGATAAAACAGCCTCGGAAATCGCAAGCCCGGACCCGATCACAGTGCAAAGCGACCTTTTTGCCGCCGATGCCTTGCGGATTATGAACGATCATAAAATTGGCGTGCTGGTGGTGGTAGATAGCGAACAAAACCCACAGGGCATTTTCCATATCCAAGATTTACTAAGAGCAGGTGTTGCATGAAAACCGTTATCATCATCCCTGCCCGCTATGACAGTAGCCGCTTTCCGGGAAAACCGCTGGCGATGCTGCAACTGGCAGACGGATCACGCAAAAGTCTAATCGAGCTCAGTTGGGAAGCCGCAAAGAAAGTTAAAGGTATTTCCGAAGTTTATGTGGCAACCGATGATAGCCGTATCCGTGATGCTGCCACAGAATTTGGCGCCGAGGTTATCATGACCAGCTCAAACTGCGCCAATGGCACAGAGCGCTGCGCCGAAGCGCTTGAGAACGCAAATCTTGACGCTGATCTGGTGATTAATTTGCAGGGGGATGCTCCGCTTACGCCGCCGTGGTTTATCGAGGCACTGATTGCGGCAATGTCGTCTGATCAAACGGCTCAAATGGCCACCCCTGTGCTGCAAGTTGATCCCGTCACCTACGGGCTTTTCACCGAAGATCGCCGCAACGGGCGCGTCGGCGGAACAACAGCGATTTTTGATCGTAACAGCAATGCGCTTTATTTTTCCAAAGAGGTTTTGCCGTTCCTGCAGCTTGAGCAGCTTACCGATAAGGCCGATATTCCGGTCTATCATCACGTCGGCGTTTACGCCTATCGGCCAAAGGCGCTAAAGGCCTATATGCAATGGCCCGAAGGCCGTTTGGAAAAGCTTGAAGGGCTTGAGCAGCTAAGGTTTTTAGAAAATGCAGCGCAGGTTAAATGTGTTGAAGTTGATGCGCGCGGCAAGGTTTTTTGGGAGTTGAACAATCCAGAGGACATCGCCCGAATTGAAAAGGTTTTAGAGGCATAGGCATGCAACAGAAAACTGTTAAAATTGGTAATATTAAAATAGGTGAAAATAACCCCATCGCCTTTATTACTGGCCCATGCCAGCTTGAGAACCGCAATCATGCGATGATGATGGCCGATAAAATTTCAAACCTTTGTGCAAAAAATGGCGCGCAGTTTATATTCAAAGCCAGCTATGACAAAGCCAACCGGTCATCCATTTCATCCGCACGAGGGATAGGTATGGATGAAGGCCTGCGTATCCTTCAAGATATTTCACGCGAATTTAGTTGCCCCGTTATCACCGATGTGCATGAGGCAAGCCAATGCCAGCCAGCCAGCGAAGCCGTTGATATCTTGCAAATACCGGCCTTTCTATGCCGGCAAACCGATCTGCTTCTGGCCGCTGGTAAAACTAGCAAGCCCGTCAATGTCAAAAAGGGTAAGTTCATGGCGCCTTGGTATATGTGGAACGTTGCGGAAAAAATCGCCAGCACCGGCAATCGCGACATCTTGCTGTGCGAGCGGGGCACATCGTTTGGATATAACACTTTGGTCAATGACTTTCGCGGATTGCAAACCATGGCTGAAACAGGGTATCCGGTTATTTTTGACGCCACCCATTCGGTGCAGCAACCCAGCGGACAAGGCAATACATCGGGCGGCGAGCGGCAGTTCGTGGCCGGATTGGCCCGCGCGGCCTGTGCCATGGGCATCAGCGGTGTTTTTATTGAAACCCATCAGGATCCCGATAATGCCCCCTGCGACGGCCCAAACATGATCTCAATTGATCACATGGGGGCTTTAATGGACGACTTGCTTGCCTTTGACGCGCTGCGCAAGGGATTATAATCAGTTTACTGGTTAAAGCAGGGATGGGTTTAACTTTGGTTCCTTTCGCCTAGGATGTTAAGGTAGTTGGCCGCAAAGATAATCCCTGCCCCCAAAATCACCAGTGCATCCACAGGTTCAAAATAAAAGATAAATCCAATCACGACGATGGCTGGCAAACGGATAAAATCTATGGGCGCAATCAGCGTGGCTGGTGCAAGCGACAGCGCCGTGGTCAGCGAAAAATGCGCGGTCAGGCCGGCACAGGCAATAAGGATCACCCAAGGCAGGTTTTGCCCGGATGGCAGCGCTATATCACCATCATAGCCTGCACAGATTAACCCAAAACCAAGTTGAAAAAGCGTCATGTAAAAAAGCACTGTCAAAATTGTTTCGCTTTGCGTTAGTTTTTTGGTCAATACAATTG
>CBFHXE010000057.1:0-16265 GCA_965659715.1 uncultured Paracoccaceae bacterium
CCGAATAGCCGAGTTTGAAACTGCAATTCGCCGCTCTCCGGTTGCCGAAGTGGCCGCTGATTTGATGCAATCGAGGTCGGTACAACTTTTTCATGATCATGTTCTTGTCAAAGAACCGGGAACCTCAAAACCCACACCTTGGCATTCAGACGAGCCTTATTATTTTGTCTCGGGCCAGCAAACTGTGAGCTTTTGGTCGCCTTTGGATCCAGTAAAAGAGGCTTCTCTACGTTTGGTTGCCGGATCGCATCGGTGGGAAAAACCAGTTTTGCCAACCCGCTGGCTTTCAGAGGAAAATTTTTATCCCAATCCTGAAGACTATATGCCGGTTCCTGATCCGGATAAAGATGGACTGAAGGTGCTGGAATATGCCATGCAACCGGGCGATGCGGTTGCCTTTCATTTTGGTGTATTACACGGCGCAAGGGGCAATGAGACCGCCGACCGGCGGCGGGCATTTTCGCTGCGCTTGGTGGGTGATGATGCGCGTTATGTAACTCGCCCGGGCCCCACATCACCGCCCTTTCCCGGACATAATATGAAGGACGGCGACAGATTGCGAGAAGACTGGTTTCCCCATCTGATATAGTACCAGCCAAGACCCCCCAAACAGCAAGCATGAGATTTCTGGCAGAAATTATTTTAACTTGATTTCACCAGCGCAAAGCTTATCTAGAGTGCAGTTCAACAAGCGCAGACCTCTGATGATTCAATATGCTTTGAAATGTGAAAAAGACCACAGTTTTGATAGCTGGTTTCAATCAGCGGCAGCCTTTGACAAATTGCTAAAAGCAAAAATGGTCACCTGTGCAATATGTGGATCAGCATCCGTGCAAAAGGCAATTATGGCCCCGCGGGTGAATACATCTGATGCACCTGATGCGCCCGTCGAGAAACCCCAGGAAAAGCCTTTGAGCGCGCCGGCCGACCCGGCCCAGCAGGCACTCAAAGAGCTGCGCAAACATATTGAAACTAATGCCGATTATGTGGGGGATAATTTCGCCACAGAGGCCCGCGCCATCCACGATGGCAGTGCCCCAGAGCGATCTATTTATGGCGCAGCAAAGCCGGATGAAGCAAAACAGCTGTTAAAAGAGGGTATACCGGTCGCCCCCTTGCCATTTATGCCTGGCCGTAAAACCAATTAATCCACTTAAGAGGCTAGATCGGTAAGTTAGATTACTGCTTTAGGCATCATTACATCGGCAGTGTTAATTGAGCATTTTGGCAAAGAAAAAGCAATGCGGTTCAGATAGGTGCGCACCGTGTGGCGAACGGAATTTTTTGAGGACCTAGAACGGACCCAACTATTTAACGGGGAACGTGGAGGACGGAGCAACGGGCTGTTTGATATGTGTCGTCCACCAGGCCCCAGAAACTGCAGGGGTTGATGGCAATTGGAATAGTTTGCGCGCAAATATGAGCGCTCAGTTAGGAGCCATATCTGGCAATTCCTAATTCCTACAGGGCACAATTTTCTGAAAGTTTCTTGTCAAGGTGCTCCAGAGGTCCTAAACCCCCTAGAAACATGGAATAAAGGAATAAAATGCCGGTTCTTGTGATGAAATTTGGGGGAACCTCTGTGGCGACGCTTGATCGGATTAAGCGCGCGGCAAAGCGTATCGGTCTAGAAGTGGCCAAAGGCTATGATGTAATTGTGATTGTGTCGGCCATGTCGGGCAAAACCAACGAGTTGGTCGGCTGGGTCAATGAAACCTCGCCTTTGTTTGATGCCCGCGAATACGATGCTGTGGTTTCCTCAGGCGAAAACGTCACCGCAGGGCTTATGGCCCTAACGCTGCAGGAAATGGATGTACCCGCGCGCAGCTGGCAAGGCTGGCAGGTGCCGGTTTTAACCACGTCAAGCCATTCCGCCGCGCGCATAGAGGACATTCCAACCAAGAATATATCGGCTAAATTTTCCGAAGGGATGCGGGTGGCGGTGGTGGCCGGATTTCAAGGGGTCAGCCCGGAGGGCCGGATTACCACGCTGGGCCGCGGCGGATCGGATACTACAGCCGTGGCCTTTGCCGCAGCCTTTGGCGCAGAGCGCTGCGATATTTATACCGATGTTGACGGGGTCTATACCACAGATCCCAGAATTGCCGGCACCGCGCGCAAATTAGACCGCATATCGTTTGAAGAAATGCTTGAGCTGGCCTCATTGGGGGCCAAGGTCCTGCAAACCCGTTCGGTCGAGCTGGCGATGCGCTACCAAGTGAAATTAAGGGTTCTGAGCAGTTTTGAAGAACCCGCAGACAGCGCCGGGACATTGGTCTGCGCAGAGGAGGATATTATGGAATCCAACATTGTTTCAGGCATTGCCTATTCGAGAGATGAGGCAAAAATGACTTTGGTTTCGGTGGCGGACAGGCCCGGAATTGCGGCGGCAATTTTTGGCCCCTTGTCGGAGGCTGGCGTTAATGTTGACATGATTATCCAAAATATCGCCGAAGCGGGCCGCACGGATATGACCTTTTCATGTCCAACAGATCAAGTGATGCGGGCTGAAAAGGCCCTGCAGGATGCCAAAGATGCCGGCACGATAAATTTTAGTGAGCTGATTGCAGATACGCAGGCGGCCAAGGTCTCAGCGGTTGGTATTGGCATGCGCAGCCAGTCAGGCGTTGCCGCAAAGATGTTTAAAACACTTTCAGATGAAGGCATAAATATTAAGGTGATCGCAACCTCAGAGATCAAGATTTCTGTGCTGATTGACAGAAAATATATGGAACTTGCGGTTCAATCCCTGCATGATGCCTTTGAATTGGACAAAGCATCATAAGGGGCACCTTTGCCCATGTCAGAAAGATCAGAAAGCGAAAGCCGTAAATTACTGGGCCGGTTGCGCGATACCATGGCCGAAGATGCAGCCGGGCAAACACGGCTGGATAAAATCACCCATTTGATCGCCGACTCAATGGGCACAGAAGTGTGCTCGATCTATCTGTTCCGGGATGCTGAAACGCTTGAATTATGCGCGTCTGAAGGCCTGCGGGCGGATGCGGTGCATAAAACCCGTATGCGTCTGGGTGAGGGATTGGTTGGCCGGGTTGCCCAGCGCAATGCGGTGATCAATGCTGCCGATGCGCCATCTACCAAAGGCTTTCGCTATATGCCGGAAACTGGCGAAGAGATTTATTCATCATTTTTGGGGGTCCCTATTCAACGCCTTGGAGAAGGCATGGGGGTTTTGGTTGTCCAGTCCAAAGTTGCCCGCGAATACACCGCCGACGAGATTTATGCGCTTGAAGTGGTGGCCATGGTTCTGGCTGAAATGACTGAATTGGGCGCTTTTGTTGGTGAAGGAGCCGCCCTGCGGGCGCGCCATCAACAGCCAGCCCTCTTTCGCGGAACACCGGTTCAGGAAGGCACGGCCCGCGGCAATGTCTGGCTGCATGAACCGCGCGTTGTCGTCACCAATCCAGTGGCCGAAGATCCGGTAGCGGAAAAAGCCCGTCTAAGTGAAGCCATGGCGCAATTGCGGCAGAACCTAGATGCAATGATGGTGGGGGTCGACGCCCGCGAAACCGAGCAGATTGAAGTGCTTGAGGCCTTTCGAATGTTTGCCAATTCGCGCGGCTGGATGCGGCGTATAGAAATCGATATTGACCAGGGTTTGTCGGCCGAAGCTGCAGTTGAAAAAGAACAATCCACTGCGCGTGCACGGATGGCACAAGTGGCAGATCAGTATATGCGGGATAGGCTGCATGACCTTGATGACCTGTCTAACCGGCTGTTGCGGCTTCTCACTGGTCAGGGCCGGTTAACAGGCGCCGAGATGCCGAAAGACCCCATCCTTGTGGCACAGAATATCGGTCCGGCCGAGCTTTTGGATTATGGCCGCAGCCTGCGGGGCTTGGTGCTTGAAGAGGGCTCGGTGGGATCACACGCGGCAATTATTGCCCGGGCGCTGGCCATTCCGTTGGTGATACATGCAGACAATATTACCACCGAAGCTCTAAATGGGGATGGGATCCTTTTGGACGGAGAGCAAGGCATCGTCCACCTTAGGCCAGATGAAACCATTATTACGGCCTTCAAAGACAAAATGGCGATGGAGGCACAAGCGCAAAAGCGCTATGGGGCAATCCGAGACAAACCGGCGGTAACAAAATGTGGCAAGCGAATTGAGCTGCATATGAACGCCGGTTTGATCGCTGATTTGCCTTCTTTTCAAAACTCAGGCGCCGAAGGCGTCGGGTTATTTCGAACCGAGCTACAGTTTTTGGTGCGCAGTAAGATGCCGAAAAGATCTGAGCTCAGTGCGCTTTACAGCCGGGTGCTAGATGCAGCTGGTGGCGCACCTGTGGTGTTTCGCACCCTTGATATAGGTTCGGACAAAGTGCTGCCCTATATGACCCATGTGCAAGAGCCTAATCCGGCGCTTGGCTGGCGCGCCATACGCGTTGGCCTTGATAAACCCGGTGTGATGCGGATGCAGTTGCAGGCGCTGTTGCGGGGCGCCAATGGCCGGCCCCTTTCGGTGATGCTTCCCTTTGTCGCAGATCCAAGCGAATTTCAAGCTGCGCGCGCCGAAATGGATAAGACACTTGAGCGTGAACGAATTTTAGGCCACCGCCTGCCCAAACATCTGGAAGTCGGAGCTATGCTTGAAACGCCGTCACTTGCCTATGCATCGCAAGACTTTTTTGAACAGGTCGATTTCATCTCGCTCGGAGGCAATGATCTAAAACAGTTCTTTTTTGCAGCGGACCGTGAAAATGAATTGGTACGTAAGCGCTATGATACCTTGAGCAGTAGCTTTTTGAGCTTTCTTGAGTTTATCGTCGGCCGCTGTACGGCATCTGGTGTGCGGCTTTCATTTTGCGGAGAAGACGCGGGACGGCCGGTCGAAGCGCTGTGTCTGGCAGCCATTGGGATTAATTCTTTGTCAATGCGATCTGCGTCAATTGGCCCTGTAAAACATATGCTGATGCGCACTGATCTTGATGCGCTCAAAAACGTCATTGATGAGGCCCGAAATCGCGGTGACAGTTCGGTCCGCAAAGCTGTAATGACCTTTCTTTTGAATGGCGATAAGGGGTAGCCTTTGGCGCGAATTCACGGTTTAGACTTTCTAAGAGCGGCCGCGATGCTGATGGGCGTGGTGCTGCATGCTTTGGTTTTATATCTTGAGCCCGAGGACGGATCAGAGCCCTTGGTGTGGGTTGGGGTTTTGTTTCTTTGGATCCACAATTGGCGTATGCCGTTGTTCTTCATGTTGGCCGGATTTTTTGCAGCGCTCACCCTCGACCGAAAAAGCCCCAGCGCCTTTTCTTGGGATCGGCTATACCGCATTGGTTTTCCGATTGCTTTATGG
This sequence comes from uncultured Paracoccaceae bacterium, assembly GCA_965659715.1. Lineage (GTDB taxonomy): Bacteria > Pseudomonadota > Alphaproteobacteria > Rhodobacterales > Rhodobacteraceae > CABZJG01. The sequence goes on from CBFHXE010000057.1 coordinate 5,324, forward strand.
TGGTTGATTGTGGCGCCTATTCCACTGTGGTCCGCCCTGCGTGAGGGCACAGACCTGCCGGCGCTAGATCACCTGTGGTTTTTATATTATCTCCTGCTCATGTACGCTGCGGCCGTTGTTATCCGCCCTTTCATACCCCAACAAATAGTTTCGATAGTAGATTTAAGCTTGCGGTCGCGTTGGACGCTGTTGCTTTGGGCCATTCCGATCACTGCTTTTTCGGTCATGGGCCGCGATAATGGATTGTTTAATGTGCACCCCGAATTTATCGGCGAAATCGAGGTTGGCTTTTTCTTTTTCAGCTTGACTTTTTTCTGCCTAGGTTGGCGGCTTTTCTATCATCAAAACCTTTTCTCGTCCCTTGCAAACCTTCGGTGGTCGATGGCCGCTTTAAGTATTGCCATGGTTGCTTTGCTTGCGGCGCTTGCAACTTGGCTTGCGCTTGAAGAAGAGCTTTCTTCGCTTGTAGCCCTATGGTGGGTGAACGGATTGAGCAGTTGCGCTACGTTGCTGAGCATACTCGGGCTCATGGGGCTCTGCCTAAAACTTGTTGCAGCACCCTCAAAACGGCTTAGCTTTTGGGTTGAAGTTTCGTACCCAATCTACTTTTTCCACGCCCTAGTGGTGTTTTCCCTCGGCGAATTTTTTCTCAATGAAAGCTGGCCAGCTTTTGGCGCCATTTTCGTGAATACAGTCGCCAGCACTGTTATTTCCATTCTGCTATATTTCATTTTCATCCGATACACGCCACTGGGGTGGATGTTTTTAGGCTATAAAAACGCATGGTTTCGCTGGTCGAAACTTCACTGGCTTTTCAGCACGCAGAACTCTTAATTTACGAAACCGCTAGGGTTGTCCCCATAGGCTAAGGCATCACCCAGCCAGCTAAGAGGAACGCAAGTCAGGCGGCCGCCCCGCTCTTTGCCGCGCCTGCTCAATCCCCAATTTCAATCCCCGCCCGATGCGGCGCGCAAGCTCAGACCAAAGCGCCGCGGTTTTATGCTCTAAAACCTCAAACAGGGTTTGCTCAAACAAACCAAGCCAGATGTCAAAATGCTGCGGCTTGATCGCCGATATCCCCGCGTGCACCATCATCGGGTTGCCGGAGTACTGGTTTTCATACAGCAAAGCATTGGCCCAAAAGCGCGCAATTTTTGCCTCATGCTCCCGCCACAGGTCGGGATCATGAGAAATTGTCGAAAAGAAAATTGGCCCCAAAAGCGGATGGCCGCGCACCCGTGCATAAAATTTCCCAACAACCTTTTCTATATCTGCATGGGTGACCGGCACCCTTGGCTGTCTTGCGCTCACATGAATATCCGAAGTGCAGACAGAATAACAACGAAATAGATCAGCATATTGAACATAGACCGAATGAGCCCCTGATCACTTTCCGGCTCTATCCCCATGCGCCGGCAGACCAAAGTTCCCGGCAAAAGAATTAAATCGACAAAAGACATAACGCACTCTTATATTTAGTATTTCAAATACGTATTATATAGCACTTTTTATTCCGCATTTAAAATGCCATTATTGGTCCTATGCAACTGGGTAAATTTACAGACTTCGGACTTCGTGTGATGCTGCATTTGGCGGTGGTGCATCCACAAAAGCTCTCGGTGCAAAAAATCGCTAAAACCTTCGATTTATCGGATCATCATCTGGCCAAGGTTTGCTCAACCCTTGTGAAAGCGGGCCTGATCCGCTCTGAGCGTGGACGAAACGGAGGGCTACTGCTTTCAAAACCGCCCAAAGACGTCACTTTGGGCGAGATAGTGCGCGCGCTGAGCCAAAACACTGCTTTGGTTGAGTGCGACCTCGCTGGTGACTGTTCGTGTTTGATACTGCCTGTATGCGGCTTTTACCAACCACTAAAAAATGCTCAAAACGCATTCTTTGAAGAACTGGATAAAACATCACTGGCGCTGGCCTGCGGCAAAAACTCAGGCTTGCGTAAGCTTTTGTCACTTAGCGAGCAGAATCACACTTCTAGACCCTAGACCACAGCGCGACACAAGTTTATAAGCAGCTGCAAATGACCTATGTGTATGCGATCATTATACGAATTATATGCCCGGCGCTCTGATCCAGACGAGCCGCCGGGATAAGGCGCTTGAGACATCGCGCTGCCCCTCTTTCAGACCTAAAGTTTATTCAAGGACGACGTGAAATGTGCGCCGAGACCCCCGACTACAAAGACACTTTAAATCTGCCAAAAACCGACTTTCCAATGCGTGCAGGCCTGCCAAAGCGCGAACCCGACTGGCTGGCCCGTTGGGAAAAAATGGGCATTTATGACCGGCTTAGGGAAAAAACCGGCCGCAAGCCTTATATCCTGCATGATGGCCCCCCCTATGCAAATGGCAATCTGCACATTGGCCACGCGCTGAATAAAATCTTAAAAGATATGGTTGTGCGCTGCCACCAGATGATGGGCCATGACGCGCTTTATGTGCCCGGTTGGGATTGCCACGGCTTGCCGATCGAGTGGAAAATTGAAGAAAGCTATCGCCAAAAGGGGCGCAACAAAGACGACGTGCCTGTGGTGGATTTCCGTCAGGAATGCCGCGCCTTTGCAGATAAATGGGTGTCCATCCAGCGCGATGAGTTTAAACGCCTTGGGATCACCGGCAAATGGGAAAAACCCTATCTGACCATGGATTTTCATGCCGAACGGGTGATTGCCGAAGAGTTTATGAAATTCCTGATGAACGGCACGCTGTATCAGGGCTCAAAACCTGTGATGTGGTCGCCAGTGGAAAAAACCGCACTGGCCGAGGCGGAAATCGAATATCACGATCACAAGTCGCACACCATCTGGGTGCCATTTGCGTTCAAAACTGCCCCTAAGGGACTTGAAACTGCGCGGGTTGTGATCTGGACAACAACCCCTTGGACCATTCCGTCCAACAAGGCCATCGCCTATAACCCCGAGATTTCCTATGGGCTGTATCAAGTTGACGCCACCGAAGAGGAAAGCTGGACCATGCCCGGTGATCTTTATCTTTTTGCCGATGATTTGGCCGAAGACTGTCTGAGCAAGTCCCGGGTGACCGCGTTTACGCGGTTGCGCGATGTGGCAGGCTCTGAGCTTGCCGAGGCAACCTGTGTGCACCCGTTTGCCAAGCTAGATGATTTTTGGGCCTATGATGTGCCGATGATTGATGGCGATCATGTGACCGATGATGCCGGCACGGGCTTTGTACACACCGCCCCGTCGCACGGCGCCGACGACTATGAGTGTTTTGTCAAACGCGGCTGGACCGATCGCATGACCCATAATGTTGGCGAGGCAAGCGAATTTTTACCGCATGTCCCCATTTTCGCAGGGCTTGAAGTCTTTGACCGCAAAGGAAAAGAGGGCAAGGCCAATCAGGCGGTGATCGCAAAACTGGTTGAAGCCGGCGGGATCATCGCGCGCGGCCGCTTAGAGCACAGCTATCCGCATTCTTGGCGCTCGAAAGCCCCGGTGATTTTTCGAAATACGCCACAATGGTTTGCCGCTATCGACCGCCCTGTGGGCGATGGCCAAGACGACTACGGCCAAACCATCCGCGGACGTGCTTTGAATTCTATTGATCAGCTGGTCAAATGGACACCGCAAACCGGACGCAACCGGCTATATTCTATGATCGAAGCGCGCCCTGACTGGGTGCTATCACGGCAACGCGCTTGGGGCGTGCCACTCACCTGCTTTACCAAGGTTGGCGCATTGCCCACAGACGAAGACTTTTTACTCCGAAGCCCCGAGGTAAACGCCCGCATTGCCGAAGCGTTTGAGGTCGAAGGGGCAGATGCGTGGTATCAAGAGGGCGCCAAAGAACGGTTTCTGTCCGGCCTTGTGGACCCAGAGGCCTATCAGCAGGTGTTCGATATTCTTGATGTGTGGTTCGACAGCGGATCAACCCATGCCTTTGTGCTGCGCGACCGCGAAGATGGTTCACACGATGGGCTTGCCGATCTTTATCTGGAAGGCACGGACCAGCACCGAGGATGGTTTCATTCGTCGATGCTGCAAGCTTGCGGCACGCGCGGACGCGCGCCCTATCACGGCGTGCTGACCCATGGCTTTACACTGGATGAAAAGGGCATGAAAATGTCCAAGTCCATGGGCAATACTGTGGCGCCAGACCATGTTGTGAAACAATATGGCGCGGATATCCTGCGCCTATGGGTGGCGCAATCAGATTACTCAGCTGACCTGCGCATTGGCCCCGAGATTCTAAAAAATGTGGCAGACAGCTATCGCCGCCTGCGCAACACGCTGCGCTTCATGCTTGGTTCGCTTTCAGATTTTAGCGAAGCAGATCGGGTGGATGCCGCAGAGATGCCAGAGCTGGAAAAATGGGTTTTACACCGTTTGGCGGTGCTGGATGAAACTGTGCGAAAGGGCTATGCCGCGCATGATTTTCAGGGCGTCTTTCAGGCGGTCTTTACCTTTGCCACGGTGGATCTGTCGGCGTTTTACTTCGATGTGCGCAAAGATGTGCTGTATTGCGACGGGGACACATCCGAACGCCGCGCAGCGCGCACGGTTCTTGATATACTCTTTCACCGTCTGACCACCTGGCTTGCGCCGGTTCTGGTTTTCACCATGGAAGAGGTTTGGCTAGAGCGGTTCCCCGGTGAGGATAGCTCAATTCACTTACAGGATTTTCCGGACACACCTGCAAAATGGCGCGATGATTCTTTGGCTGCTAAATGGGCCCAAATTCGAGCTGCGCGGCGGGTGGTCACAGCCGCGCTTGAGGTTCAGCGCACCGAAAAAGTCATTGGCGCAAGCCTTGAAGCGGCACCAACGGTATACCTCCGCGATATTGACGCGATACAGACCCTGCAATCGGTGCCTTTTGCCGACCTTTGCATCACTTCGGCGATCACTCTAAAAGCCGGCCCAGCGCCCGATGGTGCGTTTACGCTAGACGGCGCAGAGGATGGTATTGCCGTGGTTTTTGCCAAGGCAGAGGGGCAGAAATGCCAGCGCTGCTGGAAAATCCTGCCTGATGTCGGCCTTCATGTCCACCCCAGCACCTGCAAGCGCTGTAATGATGCGTTGGGCTAAATAATCTTGCAAGCCAGAGCCGGTATTTTTCATCGGCTCTGCTTTGGAAATCACCTTACTCTCTGATTTTATTAAAAAATTCCTTCAGAAGCTGTTGGGACTCCGCTTCTGATATATTCGAATAAACCTCAGGCTTATGGTGACTTTGTGGGTGGCTAAAAACCCGAGCTCCATGCTCAACACCACCTGACTTTAGATCCGGAGCAGCATAATAAAGCCGCCGAATGCGCGCTGCTGCGATCAAACCTGCGCACATGGCACAAGGCTCAAGCGTGACATATAAATCATGCCCGCTCAGCCGCTCCTGCCCCAACTCGGCGCAGGCTTCGCGGATGGCAAGCAGCTCTGCATGCGCCGAAGGATCACAGGTTTCCTGCATCCGGTTCCCCGCGCGCGCCACAATCTGCCCCTCAGCAGAAACCACCACAGCCCCTACAGGAACTTCACCCCGCTGGGCTGCGGCGCGGGCCTCTTTAAGTGCGATTTGCATAAAACTTGTAAATGCCATTTGATTTAGATGACTGCTAAATGCCCCTTTCACAAGTCGAAAAATTGGCCTAAAGCCCAAATCATGGAACAAAAAACACCTTCTGGCGACCGTATTGCAAAAGTCATTGCCCGTTCTGGTCTGGCCAGCCGCCGTGAAGCCGAGCGCATAATCACTGCTGGCCGAGTTGCCGTGAATGGAAAGAAAATAACCTCTCCTGCCTTAAACGTGTCTGAAAAGGACAAAATCTTAGTTGATGGAAAGCCTTTGGTCGCGGCCGAACCCACCCGACTTTGGCTCTTTCACAAGCCAGTCGGAGTGGTGAGCACATCGCAAGATGAGCAGGGCCGCAAGACAATTTTTGATGTATTGCCTGCGGACATGCCACGGGTCATGAATGTCGGCCGGCTCGATCTAAATTCAGAAGGATTGCTATTGCTGACCAACGACGGAGAGGCCAAACGCCGACTTGAACTGCCCTCGACCGGTTGGCTGCGGCGCTATCGGGTGCGTATCAATGGCAGGCCAACAGAAGACATGATGAAGCCACTGGAAAAAGGCATCAGAATAGAGGGCGAAAAATTTCGCCCAATGTCTGTTGTAATTGATCGCCAACAAGGCGCCAATGCCTGGCTGACGATCGGGCTGCGAGAAGGTAAAAACAGAGAAATTCGCCGTGCCATGGAAAGCCTAGGGTTGAATGTAAATAGGCTGATCAGAATTTCTTACGGTCCATTTCAATTGGGTAATTTAAAAACCGGCGCTGTTGAGGAAGTGCGCAGGCGCGTTTTGCGCGACCAATTGGGCATTGAGCAACCTTCTGAGCAAAAACCCTCAAAACCGGTTCCCAAAAGAAAACGCACGCGCTAAAATTCCTAACAACATTCAAGTTATAATCATCTCATTACAGCAGATTTAAGGAAAATCACTATGGCGGACTTATTGACTTTGGAAAATCTTGGCAGCTTGATTATGCTCTGTTTCCTACAAGCGGTTTTAGGATTTGATAACCTGCTTTATATCTCGATCGAAAGCCAGCGTGCACCAGCTGCGCAGCAGAAGTCTGTTCGTTTCTGGGGTATTATTCTCGCCGTTGTTTTGCGGGTTGTTCTTCTGTTCGCAATGATCCGTCTGATTGATGCAATGGCGAGCCCGTTTCATATTTTTAACTGGGTTGGCGTGATTGAGGGCGGTGTTAATTTTGCCACCTGTGTCTTTATTCTGGGCGGCGTGTTTATCATATACACAGCCGTTAAAGAAATCTCACACATGCTGAGTATTGAGCACCTTGATAAGGACGTCAGCGGCAAGGGCGGCAAATCTGCAGTTCGGGTGGTTCTGATGATTGTCTTGATGAACCTTATTTTCTCTTTTGATTCAGTCTTATCGGCTTTGGCCATTACAGATGTGTTCCCAATTTTAGCGGCCGCAATAATTATGTCCGGCATTGCCATGCTTGTCTTAGCAGATGGGGTGACAAAATTTCTTGAACGCAACCGTATGTATGAGGTTCTTGGCCTTTTCATTTTGCTTATTGTTGGCATTGTTCTGTTGGGAGAAAGCGGGCAAGCAGCGGCGCACGCGATGCATGATCCATCTTTAGCGCTTAAGTTTTTTGGCTACGAAGTTATACCCATGTCAAAAACAACATTCTACTTCAGCGTATTGGTTTTGGTAGGTGTTGAAATTATTCAATCTGGCTATAGCCGCAAACTGGCGATGGAGCGACAGCATAATATAAAGTCGTAAGGCTATGATCCTTTTGCCGCCGCCTTCCTTTCACTTTTGTGAGGTGATAGTGTTGGGGTCAGGGCAAGGAACTTTGCTATGCAGTTGAATTACAAGGCTGAACATCATCAAACACTCCAAATCCCGCGTGAGGCTCAAACAGGCGGAATTCGATGTTAGTGTCTTTACGTTTTCTTTGCTTAAAAATAGCAGCGCTGATCCTGCTTGCAGGGTGTGCCGAGCGTCCATCACAGCTGCCTTTGTCGCCACAAGAGTACGAAATAGGAACTCCACAGGCGTCTAAAGCACTAGAAAAGTACTATCGACAATTAGAAGTAACACTGCGCTCACGCGGACTTTTGCGAACGGATCAGCGCGCAAAGGATGTACCTTTTGACATGAGAGATCTTTTAGAAAATTTCGAAACTGTCGTTTTTTATGATGAGTATCAACGCGGCAGCACTTTTGAAAAATCCAAAGGGGAAAACGCTAAATTGTCAAAATGGATTTCTCCGATCAGGGTCAAAGTACATTTTGGCCCTTCAATTTCTGAACTAACCCGGGCAGGGGATGAAAAAAATGTTTCTGATTTTGTTTCCAAACTTGCACAAGTAACTAGTCACCCCATGCAGATGGTTTCACAGAATAGTAATTTCGATGTTTTGATTTCCCGAGAAGATGAGCACTCGCTGATGCTAGACACTTTGAAGTCCCAAGGCGCGCCTCTAGGATCTGCGGCCAAGCGCATTATTACCCAAATGCCGCGAAACATTCATTGCTTGGTTCTGGCATTTTCGGACCCTGAGACAGAAGATGTTTATTCTCATGCGCTCGCAGTAATTCGGGCAGAACATCCAGACATCCTAAAGCTTGCTTGTATTCACGAAGAAATTTCCCAGGGCCTTGGTCTAAGCAATGATAGCCTTCGAGCACGTCCCTCAATATTCAATGATGATGATGAATTTGCATTTTTGACAGATCACGATGAAATTTTGCTCAAAATGCTTTATGATCAACGTCTTGCCCCTGGGCTAAGCCTTGCTGAAGCGCGCCCGATTTTTCAGCAGATTGCGCGCGAAATAGGCCCGCAAAACAGATGAAGGAAACGAAACGCCGCTAGAGTGCGAATAGATGGCACTGCAGGAAAAAATTGCGTTTTTTGAAAGCAATCGATTACAAAGCCTAAAAACAAGAAGGAATAAATCATGCGTGCATTGTTGCAACGCGTTGGCCAATCATCCGTAGAGGTCAGCGGACATACAATTGGTAAAATCGATCAAGGCCTACTCATACTGATTTGTGCCATGGAGGCAGACAGCCCGAAAGACGCCGATCAACTGGCCTCTAAAATCAGCAAGCTGCGGATATTCACCGATGACGCCGGCAAAATGAACCGGTCTTTGATCGACATTGGCGGCGCTGCTTTGGTGGTCAGCCAATTCACGCTTGCAGCAGATACATCCCGCGGCAACCGCCCAGGATTTTCTTCGGCTGCCCCTCCCGAGGAAGGCCGCAGACTTTATGAATATTTTGCCCAAGCCTTGGCAGCGCTGGGTATCCACGTGGAAACCGGCGAGTTTGGCGCAGACATGCAGGTTGCTCTTGTCAATGATGGCCCAGTGACAATTTGGCTTGATACCAAAGCCAATTGAGTTGTTGCCGAAAACCTAGATTAGGTTTCGGCATTGGTGTATTTTTTTAATTCTGCCCGCGCCACCTGACGGCGATGTACCGCATCGGGGCCATCGGCAAACCGCAAGGTGCGAATATGGGTCCACATATAGGCCAGATTAAAGTCCTGACTGATACCGCCCGCGCCGTGCATTTGCATGGCCTCATCAACAACTTTACCTGCCATGAGAGGGGCAACCACTTTGATCTGTGAAATCCACGGCTGCGCTGCCCGAACACCCGCTGTATCCATCATGTAGGCGGCTTTCAGGCATAGCAAACGCGCCATTTCAATTTCCATCCGCGCATTTGCAATAATATCATAATTGGCGCCCAATTCGGTTAGGCGTTTTCCAAAGGCTTCACGTGAAAGCCCGCGGCGGCACATCATTTCAAGCGCTTTTTCGGCCTGACCGATGGCGCGCATACAATGATGGATACGGCCAGGACCAAGTCGGCCCTGTGCAACTTCGAAACCGCGGCCTTCGCCCAGAATAACAGCACTTGCCGGAATGCGAACATTGGTGAACCGAATATGCATGTGCCCATGCGGTGCATCATCATTGCCAAAGACCTCCATGGGCCTCAATATTTCAATGCCCGGCATTTTCGCGTCCATTGCAAACATTGTGTGGCGGCTGTGCTTGGCAGCATCCGGATCGGTGCAGGCCATCACGATATAAAGCGCGCAGCGTGGATCACCTGCGCCTGATATCCACCATTTTTCACCATTTAAGACAAATTCATCCCCATCGCGCTTGGCTTCAAAAGCCAGTTGCGCAGCATCAGATGATGCTAATCCCGGCTCTGTCATCACATAGGCAGAGCGAATTTTTCCTTCCAGCAAATCCCCCAGCCAGCGGTCTTTATGCTCTTGTGTCCCATAGCGCTCAAGCACTTCCATATTTCCGGTGTCTGGGGCGGAACAGTTGAAAACCTCGGCAGCAATGCTCACCTTGCCCATTTCTTCTGCCAGATAGGCGTATTCAACCGTGCTTAAACCATAACCGCGCTCACTATCGGTCAGCCAAAAATTCCACAAATTTCTTTCCCGCGCTTTGGCTTTAAGCCCCTCCATAATTTCAACCTGCCGGTCGGTCAGGGCAAAGCGATCACCGCTGGGATGGCGGCCAACTTCGGCATGATATTCAGCATCAAGAGGCGCGATATCAGTTTCCACCATATCACGTACTGCCTCGATAAGAGGGGTTACTTTTGGCGTTACACCTAAGTCCATTTCCATTTTCCTATTTCATATCTGGTAGTTTATAGTCGGCAAATTGCTTGCGCAGGGTAAGTTTTGACACCTTGCCCGTTGCCGTTAGTGGCAGTGCGTCGACAAATTCAATGGCATCAGGCAATTGCCATTTTGCCACATGATCAAGCAGTAAAGCATCGATGTCGTCTTTTGCGACCCGCGCCTCTCCTGCCGGAACAATAATCAACAGTGGCCGTTCATCCCATTTGGGATGGGCCACCGCAATGACAGCGCAATTGGCAACCTCGGGGTGGGCCATAACAACATTTTCTAGATCAATTGAGCTTATCCATTCTCCACCTGATTTAATCAGGTCTTTGGCACGGTCTTGAATGATCAAAAAACCCTCGTCATTGATCAAAGCGACATCACCGGTTCCAAACCAGCCATCCGCATCCATAGCTGCTTTGCTGGCTTCAGCGTCATTGAAATAGCTGCTTATGATCGTATTACCACGCACAAACAACTCACCCGCCTCTTCACCATCATGTGGCAGGGGGTTGCCATCTTCGTCGACAATTTTGAGGTCAACACCAAAAACGCGCCGCCCTTGTAGGGCTTTTAGATCAAGCAACTCTTCTTCATTCAGCGTCTCTTTGTGATGCGATGATAAAATACCATGAGTGCCCACCGGGCTCATTTCGGTCATTCCCCAAGCATGACAAACTGTAACGCCAGATTTCTCAAAAGCCGCAATCAGTGACCGCGGCGCGGCAGAGCCGCCCACAATAATGCT
>CBFHXE010000058.1:0-16249 GCA_965659715.1 uncultured Paracoccaceae bacterium
CTACTTTCCTAAGCAAGACGATCCAGCGATCGAAGCCGCACAAAAAGAGCTTGCTCAGTTGATGATCAGCAAGGAAGTTCAGGTTGCGTTCAACCTTAAGAAAGGCTCTTTGCCGATCCGTGGTGACGTTGATCTTTCTGCTGCAAACGACTGCATGAAAAAGGGTCTAGCGATCCTTGCAGCTGGCAACGTTCTGCCAGACGGTGTGAATGCGTTCTCAGCCGACACTGCTGGCCAGATGGCTGACCTTATGGTCGAATTCTGGAACGACACTTCAATCACTGTTGCAGATGCTCAGGCACGCTATGTCGAGATCATCGCGACAGCTGACTAAGTAAATTCTTCCTGCTGGGCCTGCGGCACAAGTGTCGAGGGCCCAGCAGAACCCTTTCCTGATGCTCGGCAATTCTAAGTACCCCGTAGAATGGGGGTATTTTGACTTACCCGGTAGCCAACGATGGGAGACAGGATGGCCTTAATTGATGCCGGACGAACGGGTTCGGGGGCTAACCGCCCCACCCGTTTGTTCAAGAACATGACAGCCAAGATTGCAGCGCTACCAATGATCGCGACGGCGTTGGTCGTTTTCGTTGGCTGCACACTTTGGACAATTTATCACTCTTTCACACGCTCACGGCTTCTGCCGGCCCCGGAAAAATGGGTCGGACTTAAAAATTATGACCGCCTTTGGGGTGAAAATCGCTGGTTAATTTCAATTGAGAATCTGGCAATTTATGGTGCATGTTCTTTAGTTCTATCTTTGGTCATCGGATTTGTCCTTGCAGCTCTTCTTGACCGTAAGATCCGGTTTGAAAACACAATCCGAACCATCATCCTTTATCCTTTCGCACTTTCATTTGTCGTTACCGGATTGGTTTGGCAATGGTTATTGAACCCAAGCCTTGGTCTGCAAAATGTCGTGCGTGAATGGGGGTGGACAACGTTCACTTTCGATCCGCTCAACAATGCCGAGATTGTTATCTTTGGTATCTTGATTGCGGGTGTATGGCAGGGTTCAGGTTTTGTTATGGTTTTGATGCTTGCAGGAATGCGGGGCATTGATGAGGACGTTTGGAAAGCTAGCCGCGTTGAAGGAATTCCAGCGTGGAAGACCTATCTCTTTATCGTCATACCAATGATGAGACCTGTCTTTGTGACGGCCTTGGTGATCATTTCAGCAGGTATAATCAAAGTATATGATTTGGTCGTCGCCCAAACCAGCGGCGGCCCCGGCATCGCTTCGCAGGTTCCGGCGTTATATGTGATTGACAAGATGTTTGGGTCACAAAACCTAGGCCTTGGTTTTGCAGCCTCAACTATGATGCTTCTGAGCGTACTCGTGGTGCTTATCCCATGGGCCTACCTCGAATTTGGAGGTAAGAAAAATGACTGATGTGTCTGTAAGCACACTCAAAGGTCCATCGGGTCCAAAACCCAAAAGAGTTTTCTCTTCGACCAACATCATGATCTACGGCACGCTGCTGGTTGTCTGTTTATACTACCTTCTGCCGCTCTATGTGATGATCGTGACATCACTAAAAGGCATGCCCGAAATTCGGATGGGCAACATCTTTAGCCCGCCTGTTGAAGTCACCTATGAGCCATGGGTTAAGGCTTGGGCAGAAGCCTGTACCGGCATTAATTGTGATGGTCTAAGTCGCGGTTTTTGGAACTCGGTTTGGATACTTGTACCTTCCGTTATTCTGTCCATCGCAATTGCTTCGGTAAACGGCTATGCGCTTGCAAATTGGAAATTCAAAGGATCAGAGGTGTTTTTTACCATTCTGATTTTTGGGGCCTTCATCCCCTATCAGGTAATGATCTATCCAATAGTGATCCTGCTCAGGGAAAGCGGCGATGGAATTACCAACATAATTCGTCTGTTTGATAGTGATGCAAGCAAATTTCGGCTTATGGGATCTGTCTGGGGTTTGGTGATCGTTCACACCATTTTTGGCATGCCAATCCTAACGCTGTTGTTTCGGAACTATTTTACCTCCGTTCCTGAGGAACTTTTCAAGGCGGCCCGTGTTGATGGCGCAGGGTTCTGGGGCATTTACTTTCAGATCATGCTGCCTATGTCTCTGCCAATTTTCGTGGTTGCCATGATTTTGCAGGTTACAGGGATTTGGAATGATTTCTTGTTTGGCGTGATCTACACCAAACCAGATACCTATCCGATGACTGTGCAGCTCAATAACATCGTAAACTCTGTCCAAGGTGTGAAGGAATACAATGTGAACATGGCGGCGACCCTTTTGACCGGGCTCGTTCCCCTTGTGATCTACTTCGCTTCTGGCAAACTCTTCGTCCGCGGCATCGCTGCCGGTGCTGTGAAAGGCTAATGAACATGGCAAATTCAGTTGAAATCAAAAATCTTGACCTTAGTTTTGGCTCTGTTGAAGTTCTCAAGGACCTAAACCTCGACATTGCAGAGGGCGAATTTCTTGTCCTGCTCGGGTCGTCGGGCTGTGGTAAATCCACCTTGCTGAACTGTATTGCAGGTCTGTTGGAAGTCACCGATGGACAGCTTTTCATTAATGGTAAAAACGTCACTTGGGCCGAACCATCGGATCGCGGCATCGGGATGGTGTTCCAATCCTATGCGCTTTACCCGCAGATGACAGTTAAAGGAAACTTGTCCTTTGGTCTAAAGAACGCCAAGGTCCCAAAGGCCGAGATTGAAGAGCGCGTGGCCCGAGCCGCTGAAATCCTGCAAATTGAGCCGCTCTTGAACCGCAAGCCGAGCGCCCTTTCTGGTGGTCAGCGCCAGCGTGTTGCGATCGGCCGCGCCTTGGTTCGAGATGTTGACGTATTTTTGTTCGATGAGCCACTTTCCAATCTAGATGCAAAGCTGCGCGTGGACCTGCGGGTCGAAATTAAGCGTCTTCACCAGCAACTTAAAAATACAATGATCTATGTGACACATGATCAGATCGAAGCCATGACACTCGCAGATCGTATCGCAATCATGCGCGATGGCAAGATCATGCAATTGGGAAGCCCTGCAGAGATTTATGATTTTCCGATGAATAAATATGTTGCCGACTTCATTGGGTCGCCGTCGATGAATTTCATTCAGGGTGAAATCAAAAACCAGTTTTTTGTCGTGGGTGATCATAAAATCCCTCTGAAAAATTATACGGCAAAATCAACTTTGACCGAAGGTCAAAAAGTGTGGATTGGCATACGTCCAGAACATGTGGTGGTGGGCGAAGCTGTTGCAAAAGCAGACCACAAAGCCAAAATCACTGCTGATATTGTTGAACCAATGGGCGCAGATACATTGGTTTGGACCGAATTTGCGGGCCAGCCATTCAGAATCCGCCTAGATGGCAAGCTTCCAATCGTAAGTGGTCAAGAGCTACCAATAGGGATCAATGCCTCTATGGTCTCTCTGTTTGATCTAGGATCCGAAGAGAGGCTTTAGTGCGAAATGTCGCCCAAGTTCATAACCTTCATGGGACATGGCGTCTTGTCGATGAGCAGGACGAATACGACGTTCCGTATGAACTGCCAGGCGATGGTATAAGCGCCCTTTACAGCGCAGGCCAGATTTCGGACCCGTATTTTGGTCGTAATGAGTATGATTTAAGATGGATTTGCCAACGCAAGTGGACGGCCTCACGCGATTTCACATGTGATGGCACCGACCAGATTCTGGTGGTCTCGATGCTTGATACAGTTTCTGAAATTTATCTGAACGGCCAACGGGTTCTTCATTCAGAGAACATGTTTAGAAGCTATCGGATAGATGTGTCGAAAGAACTGCGATTAGGGCAGAACACCATGGATTTGGTTTTTCATTCAAGTCCAAAGCGCGCCAGTCAATTGCAGAGCGAGCATCCGTTCCCTTTGCCCTATGCCGTGAATAACAATGCAATTGCTGACGGCAATATGATCCGGAAAATGCAATGTGATTTTGGATGGGATTGGAATATTGCTCTGGCTCCGTTCGGTCTTTACGGTGATCTCTATCTAGAACCAAAGTCCGAGACAGAGCTTGCGCGGTTGGACATTCAACAAAACCACCAAAAGGGTCAGGTTCAGGTTGTTGTTACAGGCTTTATTGATGGCACAGACTGTGATTGGCAAATTGAGCTGGATGGTCAAAGCCAGTCAGGATCAAGTTCTGATAAAGAATTTCAGGCGATATTTGATATCAAAAAACCAAATTTATGGTCGCCTGTGGGAATGGGCAATCAGGTGCTTTACGAGATCCGCATAAAGGTTGCTGATTGTGTTGAAGTTCGCAAAATCGGCCTGCGCGATGCCCAACTGATTACTGAAAATGATACTTCGGGCACCGGCTTTAAATTTCGGATCAATGGCAAAGATGTTTTTGCCAAAGGCGCCAATTGGATACCTGCTGATGCACTCGCAGGGCGAATTACACCGCAAAAAACCCGTGCGCTTCTTCAATCTGCGGTCGATGCCAATATGAATATGATCCGCGTTTGGGGCGGCGGGCGCTATGAACCCGATTGGTTTTACGATATTTGCGACGAGTTGGGATTGATGGTGTGGCAAGATTTCATGTTTGCTTGCAACATCTACCCTGCGGATGATCGGTTTTTAAGCGAAGTAAAAGCAGAAGTTCATCAGGCCGTGGCCCGTCTTGGGCATCATCCATCGATCGTGCTGTGGTGTGGAGATAACGAATTGATCGGTGCGCTAAACTGGTTTGATGAAACCCGCCATAATCGCGATCGCTATCTTGTCAACTATGACCGGCTTAACCGCACCATCGAAACCACGCTGAAAGAAACTGCTCCTTGGGCAAATTGGTGGCCGTCATCGCCCAGTCCAGGGATATTGGATTTTGGCGATGCCTGGCATAACGACAGCGCGGGCGATATGCATTTTTGGTCGGTTTGGCATGAGGGCAGGGACTTTGATCATTACCGTGATGTTAGGCCCAGATTTTGCTCTGAATTTGGGTTTCAATCCTACCCGTCTATGGATGTCATCCGAACCTTTGCGGATCCAAAAGACTGGAATATCGCGGCCCCGGTGTTGGAAAGCCATCAGAAAAATGCCGGCGGCAATGCGCGGATTGCAGAAACCATGTTTCGCTATTTCCGGTTTCCAACAAATTTTGAAAACTTTGTGTATCTTAGTCAGGTTCAGCAAGCCCTAGCGATCAAAACCGCGGTAGATCATTGGCGCAGTTTAAAACCGCATTGCATGGGAACGCTGTATTGGCAGCTGAACGATACATGGCCTGTCTGCTCTTGGTCGTCATTGGATTACGGTGGTGGGTGGAAATTACTGCATCACGCGGCAAAGCGTTTCTACAATCCCATCGCTGTTTCGGTGATCCCAAAAGGCGATGAATTTCAATGCGTTGCGGTTAACGATTCTGTGGAAAACATACATCTTGATCTGACAGTAGAGGCCATAACTTCAAACGGTGGGATGCGAAAATTAGGGCATACCACATCAAATGTTTCCACCCTTGAAAACTGCACTCTTATGACCATAGCGCAATCGGATATAGCGGCAGAGGAAATGTTATATCTGACTTGGAACAGCCCCGATCAACCACAGGGTTCCGGCTGTGATGTCTTTGCACCGCGCCCCTTTAAATCGTATGATCTGATCCATCCTGATTTAACCTGTGAGGTTGATCATACTGGCGAAATATATCAGCTGACATTGCGCTCAAAAGCCCCGGCGCATTTTGTATCGGTCGAGCCTTCCTTTCCGGGGCGCTTGTCAAACAATGGCATGACCGTTCTTCCGGATCGGCCGCAGGTCCTAACCTTCACCCCTGAAAGTGCCAACGATAACACAGAATTTGTCCTGCGCGACTTATATTCTGCAACTTACGGGACGTGATGATGGACCGATCTGAGATTAACGAAATTATTTTGGAAAGTGATGCTTTTATCCGGTCGTTTGGCTATCAAATGCCGCCCTTTGCCTATTGGACACCCGCCACGCTTCAAGAGCGGGTTCAAACCGATAGCGCTATGATCCGTGACCATGCGCTTGGCTGGGATATTACCGACTATGGAAAAGGCAGTTTTCGTGATCTCGGGCTTTTTCTTTTCACAGTGCGCAATGGAAGCCGCCATAATGTCGAACGTGGCAAAGGAATGCTATACGCGGAAAAAATCATGATTTCGCACGAACAGCAGATTAGTCCGATGCACCGGCACAATTTCAAAACTGAAGATATCATCAACAAAGGTGGCGCCGTGTTGGTGCTTGAGCTGTTCAAAGCCTCACCGTCAGGGGATATTGACCAACACGCCGAAGTGACCGTTCGAACCGATGGATCAGAGCGCAAGCTGCCAGCCGGGGCCCATTTAAAGCTGAAGCCCGGCGAAAGCGTTACCTTGGAACCCGATTGCTGGCACGCATTTTGGGGCCAAGGCGGTTCGGTGCTTATTGGCGAGGTTTCCAACGTCAATGATGACCGCACAGATAATATTTTTCGCGATCCCATCGGGCGGTTCTCAAAAATTAATGAAAATACAAAGCCCGCCCATCTTTTGGTTTCGGACTATGACACTTGGTTGAAAGGACCTAAATAATGACTGATTTTTCATATCAGCTATATTCCTCTCGGAATTTCGGACCGCTTGAGGCGACATTAGAAATGGTCGCCAAATGCGGATATAAGCAAGTCGAGGCTTATGGTGGCTTGTACGAGGATTTGGACCGGCTTGAAAAAGCTCTGGCTGCCAATGGTCTGCGCATGCCTACAGGTCACTTTGATCTGACCGTGGTTGAAAAAACGCCGAACAAAGCAATTGAAATTGCGAAACGTCTGGGGATGACTACTGTCATTGTGCCGTTTCTGAACCCCGATGATCGCCCCGGTGATGCCAAGGGCTGGACAAAGTTCGCAGACCGACTTTCTGAAGCTGGCAAACCCATTTTAGATGCGGGATTAACCTTTGGGTGGCACAATCATGACTTTGAGTTCAATATCCTAGAGGGTGGTGAAAAACCTTTGGATCTTATCCTACAATCCGAAAATGGCGTTTCGCTTGAACTGGATTTGGCCTGGGTTGCGGTTGGAGGTGAAAGCCCGGCCGAATGGGTTAAAAAATACGCCAGTAAATTGGTATCCGTGCATTTAAAGGACATCGCACCCAAAGGCGAATGTGTCGCTGAGGACGGTTGGGCAGACGTTGGCCATGGAACCATGAATTGGTCAGAAACAATAGATGCGGTGCGCAAAACCACGTGCAGATATTTTGTCATGGAACACGACAATCCAAGCGATGATGTGCGCTTTGCACAGCGATCAATTGCTGCAGCAAGTAAATTTTGAAAGGCAGGTTTATGTCAAAACTAGGTATTGGAATTATAGGCTGCGGAAATATCTCGACGGCTTATTTGACATTGGCGCCATTGTTTAAGGGCATCGAAGTGCGGGCAGTTGCCGATATCAATCCATCAGCCGCTCAGGAAAAGGCGGACGAGTTTAATGTGCGGGCGCAAAGCGTCGAAGATCTGCTGGGCGCGGATGATATAGATATTGTGGTCAATTTAACCATACCGGCAGCGCATTTTTCAACCACGCGGACAATTCTTCAGGCAGGTAAACATGCCTATTCTGAAAAGCCCTTGGTTCTGAGTTTGGAAGAGGGCAAAGAACTTGCGGCGCTTGCGGCTGAGAAAGGGCTGCGGGTCGGCTCGGCGCCTGATACCTTTTTAGGCGGTGCGCATCAGCAGGCGCGCGCATTGATTGATCAAGGCGCTTTGGGCGATATCGTTGGCGGCACTGCACATGTCATGAGCCATGGGATGGAGCATTGGCATCCAAACCCTGATTTCTTTTTCCTGCCCGGAGCCGGTCCAATGCTGGATATTGGACCCTATTATGTGACAAATTTGATCCAGTTGATCGGGCCAGTTAAGCAGGTCGCCGCCCTGACAAGCTCGGCAAGTGCAACCCGAACAATCACCTCTGAGCCCCGCAGCGGGGAAACAATACCGGTGAAAACCCCCACCAATATCCACGCCTTACTGGAATTTGAACAAGGCGCCACAATAACCCTATCAACCAGTTGGGATGTTTGGGCGCACCGGCATGAAAACATGGAGTTATATGGCACCGAAGGATCACTTTATGTTCCCGATCCAAATTTTTTTGGTGGCGATGTAGACCTTATTGGAAAAGATGGCGATGTTTTGCAAAAGCCTGTTTTTGAACATCCGTTTTCTGTCCCGAATAAGGATCAAATCGACGGAAAAATGGCCAATTACCGTGCGGCAGGACTTGCCGATATGGCGCAAGCAATTGCGCAAAACCGGCCGCACCGATGTTCAATGGAAATGGCGGTTCATGCTGTTGATGTGATGACATCAATATTGAAATCGGGCGAGCAAAAAGAATTTGTTACAGTCAATACCACTTGCGAGCGGCCAGCCGCCCTTTCACCCGAGGATGCGGCCGATTTGTTAGCAAAAGGATGAAGGGGCACTGATGATAAGCAATCCGATCCTTCCCGGATTTAGCGCTGACCCGTCGATTTGCCGGGTTGGCGCGGATTATTTCATCGCAACGTCCACCTTTGAATGGTATCCGGGTGTGCAAATTCACCACTCAACGGATTTGATCAATTGGAAATTGGTCTCTAGACCTCTGAAGCGGGCCGCACAGTTAGACATGCGCGGTAATCCTGATAGCTGCGGGATTTGGGCGCCGTGTCTTTCGTATTCGGATGGAAAATTTTGGCTGGTTTACACAGATGTAAAGCGTCTTGATGGCGCTTTTAAGGATACCCACAACTACATTGTAACCTGCTCCGATATCGACGGTGACTGGTCAGATCCCATTTATGTAAATTCATCCGGATTTGATCCTTCGCTTTTTCATGATCGTGATGGCCAGAAGTGGTTTTTAAACATGCAATGGAACCATCGGGGCGATGGGACCGGCGGGAACCCTGCAAATGCCAGCTTTGATGGTATCCTATTGCAAAGATGGTCGGAATCCGGCGGCCTTACCGGGCCTGTTCACAATATATTTGCAGGCTCGCCCCTTGGGTTGGTGGAGGCGCCGCATTTGTTTTGGCGGGAGGGGTATTATTACCTGACCACGGCAGAGGGCGGCACCGGGTATGATCATGCGGTCACAATGGCGCGTTCAAAAGACATCACCGGGCCTTATGAATTGCATCCAAATGCGCATTTGATCTGCCATTCCATAGCCCCCGATCACCCTGTTCAAAGAACCGGTCACGGGCAGTATGTTGAAACGCCGGAAGGCGAATTTTACCATACATTTCTGATGGGTAGACCGATTAACGATGCCAATGGGAAAGGCCGCTTTTGCCCCATGGGCCGCGAAACCGGGATTGAGAAATGCATCTGGAAGGACGGCTGGCTTTATCTGGAACAGGGCGGCGCTCTGGCGCGCGAGACCGTGCCGCCGCCAAAAGCCGCCCAAACCGCAAAACGCGATGTCGGTATTGCGTCAGTATCGCATCGTTTTCGCGCAGGTCTGCCGGATGAGTTTCAATGGCTGCGCACGCCGCACCCTGAGCGGATTTTTCGAACCGGTCCTGATGGGCTGACGTTGATCGGGCGCGAAAGCATTGGCAGCTGGTTCGAGCAGGCATTGGTGGCCCGCCGCCAGACCGATTTTTCATATCGGGTCGAAACAACGCTCGCCGCGTTTGATCCCGATACCTACCAGCAGGCAGCGGGGCTGACCACCTATTACAACCGGCATAAATTCCACGCGCTTGTGGTCACCCATGAGCCGGGCAGGGGCCGGGCGCTGAGCCTAATATCATGCAACGGGGATTACCCCGAGGCGGCGCTCGAGCTGCCGCTTGCGCAGCCGCCGCAACTGGCGGACGGTCCGGTTGAGCTGCGGGTTGATGTAGATTACGCGCAACAGCAGTTTTATTATCGCCAAGGCGGCGATTGGATCGCTGTGGGTCCGCCGCGCGATGCTTCCTTGATCTCGGACGAAGCCGGGCGCGGCGAGCACGCTTCATTTACCGGTGCTTTTGTCGGCATGCTGGCCTATGATCTTACCGGGCAGGGCCGCAGCGCACGATTTGACAGGTTTGCCTATCATGCGCCAAAATAAAGCAAAGCAACGGATATTTTCAAAAACAAACGACCCCCAAGTGTTTGGTCTGTTCGGGCAGGGGGTGAACGACAATCTTTCAACTGACAGTGCTGCACTGCCAGCACTGCAGAGGTTCATATAAAGAGGTTCAGAAATGCGCACTCCGACAGCAGCGGAAATTAGTCACCCGACGGGTAAAAACCAAACAACCCAGCTCAAAGATATTCAAAAGAAATTGCCACTGCGGGTTTTATCGCAAGACGATTGGCAGCATTGGATCACCAAAGGCTTTGTCGTGGTCAAAAACGCGGTCAGCCGCGCGGAATGCGCGCGACTTGAAAAAGCGTTGTGGGAATTTGACGAAAAGGACCCTGATGATCCCTCGACATGGTTTGCGCCGCAGCGCCGCCCGCATGTGCGCGCCGAGCTTAACAATGTTGGGATGACGGAAATCTATCATCATCAGGCAATGTGGGACAACCGCCAAGCGCAGCGTGTTTATGATGCCTTTGTGGACATCTGGGATCAAGAAGATCTGTGGGTGGCCATTGACCGCGCCAACATCAATCCACCCAAGAAAGTCAAAGGAAATCCGGAAGGGTTTATTCATTGGGATGTGGATACCGCCGCGCGCCCCTTGCCCATCGGGGTGCAGGGGATTTTATCCATTAAAGAGCAGGATATCGAAACCGGCGGGTTTCAGGCGGTTCCCTATCTTTTTGAGTTCTTCGAAGATTGGGTAAAGACCCAGCCAGAGGACCGCAATCCGCTGCTGCCGGATATGACCGGTCTCAGCCGTGAAAATGTCACTTTAGATCCGGGTGATTTGCTAATTTTCAACTCGCTTCTGGCCCATGGTGTGCGGCCCAATCATTCCGAAGGGCGGGTGCGCATGGCGCAGTATTTATCCATGGCCCCGGCTGATCCAGAGGATGCGGCCGAGCGGGCCGAGCGGATTAGACTGTGGCGCGAAATTGAACCCCCGAACAGACCCGATTTTCCCGGCGATCCACGCGATTGGGAAAAAAATCACTATGGCCCTGCCGAGCTGACGCCCTTGGGCCGCAAGCTGTTGGGCTTGGATCTTTGGGAAAAGAGCGCAGAACAATAATGCGTGCTCATCTGAGCGGTAAAAAAGACTGGTTCAGACCCTATGGGTGACGAAAAATAGTCAAAAACGAATAACAAATTTGGATGGCTGCAAGGTCATCCCAAAAAGGGAAAACGGCGATGCCAAAAATTGTACTTGTCGGCGCAGGAAGCCTGCAATTTGGAACCTGTATGCTGGGCGATCTTTTTCAAAGCCGCCTTTTAACCACTGCAGAAGTGGTTTTGAACGACATAAATCAAGCGGCTGCATTGCGCACCCTAAAGGTGGCCCAAGATTTTGTTGCAGATCATAATCTGGATTTTTCCATCACGGCTGAACCAAACTTGGAAAAAGCTCTTGTAAACGCTGATTTCGTGATCATTTCAATTGAAGTGGGTGACCGTTTTGCGCTTTGGGATCAGGACTGGAAAATCCCGCAGCAATACGGCATCGCGCAAATCTACGGCGAAAACGGCGGACCGGGGGGGCTGTTTCATAGCCTAAGGATTATTCCACCGATTTTAGAGATTTGCGAAAAGGTTCTAAAGATTGCGCCGAGCGCAACAGTGTTTAACTATTCCAACCCGATGAGCCGCATCTGCACCACAGTGCACCGCAAATTTCCTGAACTTAACTTCATTGGCATCTGTCATGAAATTGCATCCCTAGAGCGGTTTTTGCCCTCAATACTGAAAACCGCGATTGATAACATCGAATACCGTGCAGCCGGATTAAATCATTTTTCGGTGATGACCGAGGTACGCTATAAAGACAGCGGCAAAGACGCTTATGAGGGTGTTTTGCAAAACGCAGAGGCATTCTTTACCGCGCTGCCGGGCTATTCGGAAATTCTATCGGCCAAACGCGCGAGCGGCACATCGGTTGAAACCGAAGGCTGGATCGAGGTTGATCTGTCGCATATTCAGGATGTGCGGCCGTGGTCGGACCGGTGGCTGTTTCGCGAAATCATCGCCAGATTTGGCTGTTTTCCGATCACCACGGACAGTCACTTTGGCGAATATATTTCTTGGGCAGCTGAATGTTCTGATCACCGTGGGATATTGGATTTTTACACCTATTACCGGAATTTTCTGGGCGATAACGATCCCAAAATCGAACCGGTGCTTAAAGAGCGCGTGGTGCCGATTATGGAAGGCCTTGTGACCGATAGCGGCTATGAAGAGGCGGCGGTCAATATCCCCAATAACGGATTGATTGAGGATTTGCCGGACTGGTTGGTGGTTGAGGTGCCGGCGATTGTTAATGCGCAGGGGGTCAGCGGGATCAAGACCCCTATTCCCAAGGGCTTTCAAGGTCTTTTGACCAATCAAATCGGGGTCCATAATATGACTGCTGAAGCGGTTCTAGGCGGACGCAAAGACGCTGTAATTCAGGCCCTGATGGTCGATCCGGTGGTCACAACTGCCGCGCAATTGCCGCAACTGGTGGACCATATGATTGCCGAGCAAAGCCCATGGCTTGATTATCTAAAATAGGCAGCGGCTTTGCTGCAAAACTATAGCTGGCCTGTGCAGGGGTCAGACCCCCAGATACCGATTTTGTAAATCGTTGGTAAGCTGTGAAAACGTGCCCGACCAAACGGTTTGACCGCGCTCTATAATCACGGCCTGATCTGTGACCGTTGCCAGCTCTTTTAGGGACTTATCCACCAGCAAAAAGGAAAGAGCGCTGCCTTTCAGGCTTCGAATGGCTTGCCATATCTCATGCCTGACAACGGGCGCTAGTCCTTCTGTAGCCTCATCAAGGATCATGAGTTTTGGATTGGTCATCAGCGCGCGGCCAATGGCCAGCATTTGCTGTTCCCCGCCCGATAGGGTCGCGGCTTTTTGGGCTTTGCGATCCTTTAGGCGCGGGAAAAGCGCAAAAACCCGCTCAAGCGTCCAATCGCCGTCGCGCGCCGCCGCAATAAGATTTTCCTGTACGGTCAAAGGCGCAAAGCACCGCCGCCCTTCGGGCACCAATCCCACCCCAAGCCGTGCCACCCGGTGGCTTGGCAAATGGGCAATGTTTTGGTCTTCAAATTCGACAGTGCCGCTGTGGTGGGCAATCATACGGCAGATGACTTTGATCGATGTGGATTTGCCCATTCCATTGCGCCCCATAAGCGCTGTCACCTGACCCGGCTCTACTGTGAGATCAACCCCATAAAGCGCCTGCGCCTTGCCATAAAAGGCGGTGACATTGGACAGCTTCAAAAGGCTCATGAGGCCGTCTCCTCATCGCCCAGATAGGCGGCGCGCACCTCGGGGTTTTTGCGAATATCCTCAACCGATCCGGTGGCAATAATTTTACCGTAAACCAACACGCTGATCCGGTCGGCAAGGGCAAAAACAGCGTCCATATCATGTTCCACCAAAAGGATCGGAGCCTTCTGCCGCAGCCGATCCAAAAACCCGGTCATGGTCTTGGTGCCCTCGCTGCCAAGCCCGGCCATCGGCTCATCCATCAAAAACACTTTCGGCCGCAGGGTCAAAGCCACCGCCACCTCAAGCTGGCGGCGCTGGCCATGGGACAGGGTGGCGACCACCTGATCGGCATGAGCGCCTAGACCAACCGCAGCTAGCGCGGTCATAGCAATTTCGCCAAGGGCGGCATTTTGCGACACTGGCGACCAAAAACGATGGGCATCCTGACGCTGGCCAATCGCGCCCAAAATAGTATTTTCCAGCACCGACATTTCCATCGCAAGCGATGAAATTTGAAAGGTACGGCCCAGTCCCAGCTGCGCCCGGTGGGCCATTTTAAGCCCGGTGATGTCTTGACCATTTAGGAAGATGGATCCGGTATCAGGGCTTAGACCGCCGGCAATCTGGCCAATCAAGGTGGATTTTCCGGCGCCATTGGGGCCGATAATGGCATGAATTTCGCCGCTCTTTACCTCTAGGTTCACCGCATCACTGACGGGAAGCGCGCCAAAAGATTTGCACAGGTTTTCGACCTTGAGAACAGTGCCGGTCATGATGCGCCCCTGCGTGTGATCAGACCGGTTAAACCCCCTTTGGCAAACAGCACCACCACCAGCAGAAGCACACCCAGATAAATATGCCAAAATTGCGAAAGATCCCCCAAGATCTGTTCAAGCAAAATGAACACAGCCGCCCCGATCACGGGCCCGCACAATCGGGCGATCCCCCCCAAAATAACAAAAATCATAATTTCGCCGCTGGTTTGCCAGCTGAACATCGACGGGCTCACAAAACGGTTAAGGTCTGCAAACAGCGCACCTGCAAGGGCCGTCACCGCACCGGACATCACAAAGGCAATCAGTTGGATACGGTACACCCCAAGCCCGACAGTTGTCACCCGAAGCGGGTTCTGCCGGCTGGCTTTGAGCACAAGTCCGAACGGAGCCTGTTCAAGCCGCCAAAACAGATAGAGCACCACAAGCAAGACCCCATAGCACAGGGCGAAAAATTGAATGGGGTCCAGCGTGTTTAGCCCGGGAAACCCGTTGCGCATATAAATCGACAATCCGTCTTCACCGCCATAGGCCGGCCAGCTGATGGTGAAATAGTAAAACATCTGGCCAAAAGCCAAAGTGATCATAATGAAATAAACGCCTGTGGTGCGTAGGCTCAATGCGCCGATCACAAGTGCTGCAGTGGCGCCGGCAAGCACCGCAACAAGCCAGATCACCACCATTGATTTGGTTCCCTCAAGGACAAAAAGCCCGTCATAGATCGGCGTGTAGGATTGCGCATGACTGGCCAGTATGCCCATGGCGTACCCGCCGATGCCGAAAAACATTGCGTGCCCAAGGCTTACCAATCCGCCAAGCCCAAGCGCAAAATTTAGCCCGACACCAGCCAGCGCGAGGATCGCAACCTTGGTCGACAAGGTGATGGTAAAGGGTTCATCACTGACATAGGCCCAAAGCGGAATTGCGGCGAGCAAAGCCAAAACCAGTATATTAAGGTGTCTTTCCCGCATCGCTCAGGTTGCTCCAAAAAGTCCGGTTGGGCGGATCAAAAGCACACCGGCCATCAAAATATAAATCAGCATTGATGCCAAAGCAGACCCAATTGCCGTGGCTGAAGAGGGGTCCATAAACTGGGCAAAGATGAGGGGCAGCAAAAACCGCCCAAGCGTGTCGGTGATACCCACCAAAAGCGCGCCAACAAAGGCCCCCTTGATTGAACCGATGCCCCCGATGACGATCACCACAAAGGCGAGTATCAGAACCGGCTCGCCCATGCCCACTTGCACGGATTGGATCGCTCCGATCATCGCTCCGGCAAATCCGGCCAGCGCGGCGCCAAGGGCAAAGACCACTGTATAGAGCCGTGAGATGTCGATCCCAAGAGCGCCGATCATTTCGCGGTCAAACTGCCCTGCGCGGATTTGGATACCAATGCGGGTCCGGCTGATCAGTAAATACAGCCCAAAAGCCACCAAAAGCCCAATGGCGATGATGGCAAGACGGTAGCGCGGGTATTCAATGCCTCCGGGCAGGCTGATGGGACCCGAGAGCGCAGCAGGGATGTCCAAAAACAGCGGAAATGACCCAAACAGCCAGCGCGTGCCTTCGGAAAATATCAAAATGAGCGCGAAAGTCGCCAGCACCTGATCCAGATGGTCGCGGTCATAAAGCCGGCGAATAATCAGCACTTCAATCAGCACGCCAGCAATCGCAGCTGCGCTTAGGGCGGCGATCAAAGCCAGTATAAACGACCCTGATATTCCTGCCACTGCGGCGGCGGCAAAGGCCCCCACCATATAGAGCGATCCATGGGCCAGATTAATCAGGCCCATCACGCCGAAAATAAGTGTGAGGCCCGCCGCCATCAAAAATAGCATGACGCCGAATTGAACACCGTTCAGGGTTTGCTCGATCAGCAAAAGTGTTGAAAGATCCAAAGTCGGCACCCGTGTGGCAAGAGCAATTCAAGCGAGGCTACACAAGTTCTACGGCAATTCCAAATATTTCTTTGCTGCGCCGCTGAAACAGCGGCGCAGGGTATTGGGTGGACGGCTTTATTCCGCGGCCTCGGCATAATCCGACATCGGCGGGCAGGTGCAAACGAGGTGACGATCCCCATGCACATTGTCGACCCTGTTGACCGCTGGCCAATATTTATCGACCCGAAAAGCTC
>CBFHXE010000059.1:0-16044 GCA_965659715.1 uncultured Paracoccaceae bacterium
CCAGCACGATCCAAAGACGTCTCGCCCATTGCACCACCGAGAATTTCAAACTTTTTATTCTCTTTGGCGAAATCCTCGGCCACCTTGGCAGCTGCCACAGGGTCCTCGGAATAGGTCAAGACTGTCATCCCCGACAAAAGGTCTGCAATGCTTGCGCAGGGCATTCCCTCAAGGGCGATTTTGGCGAGCCTGTTTTTGGCAACGCGAACTGCGCATTCCCCCGCACGGGCGCGGGCACGCAGATCTTGCATTTCTGCAACTGTAAGGCCTGCGTAGTGTGATACCACCACGACGCCAGAGCTTTCAAAGATCTGGCCGAGTTCCTCAACCACTTTCTCTTTTTGTGCTCTATCCACAGTTTCACTCCAAATTTGGGGATTTCTCCCCGGCTCAGTTTTGCCGCCCCGAAGGACGGCGTTCGGGTCCAACTTCAGGGTCCCGAGGCCAAAATCACCCGAAGGACTATGCCTACGGTGTGAACTTTATCTCGTTCCCCATCTCAGGAAGGAATTAGCGGGCCTAGGCCCAACCCTCCGTCTCGGACAGAACAAAGCCCGACGGCTTTGTTAAATATATCCCGCCAGATCAAGACCCGACAGGATATAAATTCTTATTGCTCAGAGGCCTTACCAACGTCGATGGTCACACCAGCGCCCATGGTTGAGCTCAGAGCAATCTTTTTCATGTAGGCGCCTTTGGCCCCGGATGGCTTTGCCTTGGCCACCGCCTGCACAAAAGCACGGACATTTTCCACCAGCATTGCTTCATTAAAGGAAGCTTTGCCAACACCGGCATGCACAACGCCGCCTTTTTCCGCTTTGAACTGGACCTCGCCGCCTTTGGCGGCCTTAACGGCTTCTGCCACATCCATGGTGACCGTACCCACTTTTGGGTTTGGCATTAGGTTGCGCGGGCCCAGCACTTTACCCAACCGGCCCACGACAGGCATCATATCGGGCGTTGCAATGCAGCGGTCAAAATCGATCGTGCCGCCTTGAACAGTTTGCATCAGATCCTCTGCACCAACCACATCCGCTCCTGCGGCTTTGGCCTCATCAGCTTTTGCATCGCGTGCAAAAACAGCCACCCGAACGGTCTTACCAGTGCCATTTGGCAGACCGACAACACCACGCACCATTTGATCTGCGTGACGGGTATCAACACCCAAGTTCACGGCAATTTCGATGGTTTCATCAAATTTTGCCTGCGCATTGGATTTCACCAAGCTCACAGCATCTTCGATGGATAAGTTTTCTTTGCCAGCCGTTGCTGCGCGAATGGCTTTGGTTCTTTTTCCGAGTTTTGCCATCTTACTTCACCTCGATGCCCATTGAGCGGGCAGAGCCCAGAATAATCTGCATAGCGCCTTCAATATCATTGGCATTCAGGTCTTTCATTTTCGCTTCGGCGATCTCTTTGACCTGCGCAGGCGTCACACTACCAGCTGTTTCGCGGCCCGGTGTACTTGAACCCGACTTTAGCTTGGCTGCCTTTCTCAAATAATAGGACGCAGGAGGCGTCTTAATATCCATCGTAAAGGACTTGTCCTGAAAATACTCGATCACAGTCGGACACGGTGCGCCCGGTTCCATGTCGGCTGTTTTGGCGTTAAACGCTTTACAGAACTCCATGATATTGATCCCACGTTGACCCAACGCAGGCCCCACGGGTGGGGAGGGGTTTGCTTGTCCCGCAGGCACTTGTAATTTTAGCGTGCCAACCAGTTTCTTGGCCATTTGGCCTCTCCTTTTTCACAACACCTCTCTGACGCGTCAGCGAGGTCTGATGTTGTCGTGGTCCAGCGTGATGGCCGCGGCCACCGTACCTCCCACGCTTGAACCTCAGGTCTGCTTGGTGACCTGAGTATACTCCAGCTCGACCGGGGTTTCCCGGCCAAATATAGACACCGTGACTTTAAGACGTTGATTGTCGTCATCAACCTCTTCCACCATGGCATCGAAATCTTCAAACGGTCCATCGTTGACCTTGACCTTTTCGCCGACCTCGAAATGAATGAGTGTGCGCGGCGCATCTTCACCTTCTTGCACCCGGTTCAATATTGCGTTGACCTCGGCGTCGCGCATTGGCATTGGGCGCCCTTGCGGCCCCAAAAACCCAGTGACGCGATTGATCGAATTAATCAGGTGATAGCCCTGATCGCTCATCTCCATCCGCACCAGCACATAGCCCGGCATAAACCGGCGTTCGGTCGTGACTTTTTTACCACGGCGAACTTCAATTACTTCCTCTGTGGGAACCAGAACTTCTTCGATCTCAGTTTCAAGACCAGCGTCCGAAACGGAAGTTTTGATTTGTTCGGCAATTTTCTTTTCAAAATTGGAAAGAACACTGACCGAATACCACCGCTTTGCCATATGCCTCAGGACCCTTATTTCAGAGCGATTTATATCGCTAATTCATTTAGTTAGCGCCAGTTCAATCTGGCTTTCTAGAACAAAAAAGCGGCGCGCAACACGAATCGCCGCACGCCATTTTTAATAGATGAGGCAACTGGTATAGTTTACAGCCAATAAATTCAAGACCGAATAATGCGAAATTTTGCAGAATTACAATTAGCTAATGGCGGACAAGAGTGCCTGAAGACCGCCGCGAATGGCCAAATCAACCAGAGCGAAAACCACCGCTGCCAAAGCTGCAAAAATAAAGACCATCACTGTTGTGAGCACAACCTCACGCCGGGTCGGCCAGACGACTTTTGAGACTTCCGAGCGGACTTGCTGGATAAATTGGAGCGGATTGGTGGTTGCCATGGTGCTTTCGTCTTTCTGATCATTCAAAATGGCAGATACGCCACCTTTGGGTAAATTTCAAGGGTCGGTTTTGCGTCGGTATCGCGTTGGTATTGCGCAGGTCCCGCTGCAGGCATGGGCGCGCCCTGCGCGCAGGCAAAATTTGCGCCTTAATGCCATCTTTGTTAAACTGACCTGAGCTGCTTTTAGGCCAGTTATTTTTCATCACCCAAGCCCAGTTTATAAGAGATTATATTTCCAATGACCCAAGACTTTGATTTTTACCACTCTGGCACCGGCACCCCTATTTTGTTTGTTCCCGGATCATATAGCACCCCTGCTGCCTGGCGGCCGGTGCAAAGCCATCTACCCGAGGGGTTATCATTTTTTGCCACCAGTCTGTCTGGCTATGGCCAGAGCCGAGAGCGGCGTAGCCAAGAGGATATCTCGCTAAATCCCCAAATTGATTTGCTGAGCGAGGTGATCGAAAAGATTGGAAAACCCATGCATCTGATGGCGCATTCTTTTGGCGGCCTCGTGTCCTTAGGCTTTTTGGAAACCGCGCCCGAGACGGTCTTGAGCGTGACTTTCTTTGAAGCCAACCCCCTCGGACTATTAAAGCTTGAGGGTGAGAGCGATTTGGATGCAGAACTGCAAGCCATGATTGCCGGGTTCCAAGCCCAGGTGAAAGCGCGTGCCCCCGATGCCGCCAAAACCATCATTGATTATTATGGCGGCAAAGGTTTCTTTGATGCACTTCCCGAAAATGTGCGCGCCTATTGCACCGCAACCGCCAAGGTAAACGCACTGGATTGGCACACCGGTATGAACTATTGGCCAGACTCTA
The DNA here is from genome assembly GCA_965659715.1 of uncultured Paracoccaceae bacterium. Lineage (GTDB taxonomy): Bacteria > Pseudomonadota > Alphaproteobacteria > Rhodobacterales > Rhodobacteraceae > CABZJG01. Next base: position 3,598 of record CBFHXE010000059.1, read on the forward strand.
AGCGCTTGGCTGCACTTGATTGCCCGATCACGCTGGCCTACGGATCAAACACCACAGCGGCGATGAAAGCCATCAGCCGTCACCTTGGCCGTTATCTGCCAAAAGCGCAGATATGCGAAGTCAAAGACGCTGGGCATTTTTTAATATCGACCCATCCCAAAGACTGCGCCACGCTGATCTTAGACACGATCCGCAAGACCAAAGCCAACTAAGTTGTTTGCAAGAGAAAAAAATGGCTGGGATGATGCCTGGCAGGTGTGGAGTTTCACATACGTTGTTTCCAACGCGATGCATTTTTAGCAGAGGTGGTTTTCTGCGTCAATATTGTCCACGATTATAGTTTTCAGGATATTTCACTGCCACCCATTCGCGAACTTTGGGATGTGCATCTACAGATAAACAAACCCGCCGGATATTGGGAAAACCCTTCAAAAGATCGGTTGGAAGACCATCCAGAATACCCGAAGTTAACCAACCAAGCAGCCGCCATATTGCGACATCGGCAATCGTAACTTTCGGACCAACGATCCAATCTGATCCCTCCGGGATGCAGCGCTCGAGCATCGACAGCTTTCTGGCAAGCGGACCCTGCGCAAGCTCTTTGCGCGCAGCAAGTTTCTCGGAAGGACCCTCAATACTGCTTGTTTTAGACACCATGATGTTAAGGTCAGTTGCCAAATCCACAAACTGATCAATCTGCGCCGCTTTCAGATCGTTGTCAGTTGGGTAAAGACCCGCCAGCTTTCCACAAAACCGCGCGATCCCGCCGGTTTGTGCAATCGGCACCCCATCCACCAGCAAACAGGGAATTTGATGAAACGGCAGTGATGTGCCGTCAGCCAATTGGCCAGTTTCCTTTGCCTTTTGAAACTCTTCCGATGCAATCCGCCGGTCTTCAAAATCAACCCCGCCGATGTGCAGTGTAACTCTGCTAACCTCTGCCCTCCAAAACGGAAGGTCGACGTAGATAATGCTTAGATCCATATCGGGCTCCATTATGCTGTATCAAGCAAGTTATGGCTTTCGATCAGGCCTTTGGCCAGCACCGCCTATTCCAAAACCTGATTTCGCCACTTATAATTTACTGGCTTTATTTAAAACACCGCAAAAATTAATGGTATTAATGGAATAAATTAATAAAGGCAGCAAGTGCAAAAACCATATGAAACTTTAAAATAATCACTTTAATTATTTATTGTTACTTATGGCTATTTGAAACGATTTGGCCATGTTTAGGTTTCTTTGAGGATTAAAATCTTCGGTATTTAAAAGGCTAAAGCATGTGTCAAAAACTATGAATACAGCAGCAGACCGTGATCGTAGGCAACAAATCGGTGCAACCCGGGGGCGGGATTTATACTGGGGTATCACGGTTGGTTCTCTCTCTAACATTGCGACGCTTGCCATTCTGTCGATGGGCAGTGGTCTAGATCTTGCCATGTCTACGGTGATACTCGGAACGCTGGTATTTGTTTTGGTCAATTCTTTTGATTGCATGGATGACTTAAAAGCAAATGCTGACGACTCGGATGAAGAAGAAGCGCAAACGCATTTTGGTCAAAAATTCGCAGCGGCGCCTTGGGGGATGTTTAAAACCCTTGTCACGCTTATTTTCGGTGCCATGGCGCTCAGCCAGCTCTGGGTGATCTGGGGTTAAACACGTTTCAGGCCAAGCGCAGCTTAGGGTTTCACCAGCCAGTCACGCGCATTAATGGGCACAAACGCTTCCACCGCGCAGCTTGCCACCACAGCGCAGCTGTCCGTTTCGGGGTCTTTGATATTTTGCCCCCCAAAGGTGACAGTGATGTCCGGCTGGCCGCGCGGGATATGTGCGGCCAGTTTTTCGATATCAACCTCATCCGGCTCTTGAACCCCAATGGTCACCTTGACCTGCATATCGCCATGGGGGATATCAAGTGCACGAAACAACGACAGCGAGCTGTGATGCAACGCATTGTCCAGCGCACGAATGGCCGCTTTGGTATAATCCATGCCATAAAGATCATTGCCTGCGCCCATTTCCAAGATCAGCCGCTTCATGATGCGCCCTCTTGGGCAATGCGCTCTATATCAAGGCTGACAGAAATTGCCGCATGGGCCATAATCGTCGGCATAGCCGCGGGCCGATCTGGGGGCATGATATCCAAACCGCCGGGAACGGCCGCCACTGATACCTGACCATAGGGGAACTCGGCCGCAACTTTTTCACAAGCGACCTTTTCAGGATTTTGACAGGCAATTTCCACCGTAATCACCATTGCGTCTTTCTCTGCACCAAAAAGTTCCACCAAGGCCAGCGAATTGTGCCAAAGCGCGTTTTGAACCGCCCTGCAGGCCGCTTTGGTATAGCTGCCCGAGCGCAAGGCCGTGCCCATTCCAAGCTCTAGTACAAGTCGTTTCAATGCCATGGCGCGGTCAGAAATCTATGCGGTAGCTAAGCTCAAAGCCCGCGCCGCATTGCTTGATGTTGCCCAGCTTAGAGGAATAATTCGTGTAGCCGGCAACGATTTTCGAGCTTTCGCCGGTTGCCATCACAAGCTGTAGGTCCACTGCGCGATTATTGCGGATTTTATCAAGCGGGGCAAAACCCATTAAACGCAGCCCGATATTTTGGCTCAGCTCAAAATTCGCCCCGAAGAAAACCGGAAAATTTGCTTCGCTATAGGTGGCGGCATCGAATTCAAGTTCCTTATTAAGGTATCCAAGTCCTGCAAAATAGGGGAATGCATCGCCCTGCCCACTGTCGTTTGCCTGTCCAAATCCATATGTGACATAGATCGAATATTCAGCATAGGAAGCATCTTTGGTGTCGCTGGCGGTGACTTTTCCGGACCCGGCGGTGTAGTCAAAATTGACAAAATAGCGCTGCGATAGCGCGCTGCGTCCAGAAAGTTTGAACCCGGTTAAATCGCCCGAATATTTGCTGCCATTAACCCTCACCTGGCTGTTGCTTTGCTCAAGCCCAAGTGACAGCTCAGTGCTTTGCGCAGAGCACATGGTCCCCGCAAAGGTGAAACAAACTGCCAATAGATGCTTTAACCGCATATCAATCATGTCCCTTCAGGCTTCAGTATAGCAAAAATTGCGATTTTGTTAAGTCCATTTAGACGTAATACCTCATGGAATTTCTCGTATTTCTCAAGCCTCAAAAATCAAGGGTTTATCGCGTTTGCCTTTTTTTCGTGCGTTCTAAACCAAGATCATTTAAAATAACGTCATCAGCTTTTGGCAAGCGACCTGGGGACCCTATAGTCTAGAAGAGGATAAAATGAGCAGACCTACAGTGATCATAGTTGGCGTATTGATGGTGTTTTTTCTCGGCCTTGCAACCTACGCAATGGTTTTCAAACCCCGAAACGACCGGTTCGACGAAAGTGCGGGCAGGGTACTGTCCAAATAACAAACCTCGGCCTTTGCGGTCTTACCCCGCCCTTTCATATAAACCTTATCGGGCGCGGCTTGGGCTTTCAGGTCGCCTGAAGCATGAGCAAACCGCGGCGCTCATACCCAAAAGATTATTTGGATTGAATTGAAAAAGTGAACGTTGACCCGCCGGATTGACCGGATTGAAACGATATCTGCCGTTTGCAGGGCCCTGTTTCAATCACAGTAAAAGGTTTGATTTGCCGGAAGGAAAATTCATACTCTGCCAGTGATGTTGTTGTTTGAAACCGGCGCTTGAATTTGTCGATCATGATCGTTCTGGTGTAAAGAAGCGGGGTTTGCCAGTTGGGCAACCGCTTCATTTCAAGCACCAGTGAGGCATCATCTTCGTAGATGATCTTGGTTTGCGGGTCCTTGACCACATCATTGACGCTAAATCTTGGCCTTTTGGCCAGCTCGGTTTGGTTCGCGCCAGATTGATCAACCCGGAACTGGCTGGACACGGTACACACAAGATCAAATTTCGGACCTTGGGGTTTTGCCGTTTTCGAGCTTAGTGCATTTTGCAAATCCACCAGTTCCCGCGCATCGATCGTACCATCAAAACGTTGGTTTCTGCTGGCATAGAATTGCGAGATTGCGGCAATGGTTTTTTTGCCGGCAATCCCGTCGGCTGGCCCCACTTGATAGCCCAGCTGACCAAGGGCCTCCTGCGCCGATGCCACCAACCGGTCCGCATGGCCCAGAGTGGCGGCAAAAATTCCAAACCCGAAAAAAATTACTGTCAGCGTGCTTCGCATAAGATGCCTCCTTGAGCCAGAAGTAGCGCGTCGATCTTTGACTGCGCCATCACATTTGCAAGGTAATTACCACATATATCCATCACTGGGATATTGCCGCTTAATATCGTCAGAGTTTCGAAAGGCAGACATGAACTGCTGGGTTTCGTGGACCATTGTGTTGATCAATCGTCCCTCAAGCTCGAACGCCTCAAGCTGTTTGATCACCATGTCTTCGCTTTCTGCCACCCAATGACAAAAGAAAAAATCAGAGTTGCCAAGCCAGGTTTGCAAGCAGGTTGCAAATTCGCCCGAGGCTGCTTCGGCCCATTGCCGCTCTGAGGCGCGTTCTTCAGGAGGGTTGCGAAATTCGGGCGGGGTGAGATATTCACGCCGCGCCGCTTCGGAGACAAAGGTATGTATGCACATAAAGTGTTTTTCAGTCATGGGTGAACTCCACTCAGGTTTGCGAAAAACTTAAGGGATCATACTCCGGATCGTTTTTTTTGGCAAAGACACAATAACGGGAGCCTCTCGTTTGGCTTTGGCATTATTCGGCTGAAAAACTGCAAAAACGCTATTTGGCGATTACTATTTCAAGCTAATCACTGCGCCCCATGCTGTAGTCAAGCTATCTTGCTCTTTGATTTCATAAACCAAGCTCTTGCAACCGCCGTGTCTGACGCTCGGCGATCGCATCAATTTCCACCATCGCTTGGTTGGTCAGCTTTGCACCGGGTTTACGCAATGTGTGATGCGTGATTATGCCCTGTTTGGCCAATGAATATTTTCGGATCGCCAATCCCATCCCCGGTTGCGCTTCATATCGGATCATCGGCATATAGGCATCAAAAATATCCCGCGCGCGCGCAACATCGCCCCCCTCATAGGCCGCAATAACCTGCGCCATCATTTCGGGATAGCCAAAGCCGGTCATGGCGCCATCTGCACCGCGCAGCATTTCTTCGAGCAAATACATCCCACCATTGCCGCAAAGGATCGAAATCCGCCGCGCGCCGGTCTCTGAGGCCTGTCGCAACTGGGTGATCTTTTCCAGCCCGGGCCAGTCTTCATGCTTGAGCATGACGCAATTGGCGCAGTCTTCGACAATCTTCAAAATCACCGAAGGCGAGATGATCACGCCTGTGGCCAAAGGAAAATCCTGTAGCACAAAAGGTATTTTTCCAAGCACCTCCGAGGTGTCTTGGTAATACCTTATGATCTGATCATCGGTTCTAAGGCGGGGCGGCGGCGCCACCATAACACCGGCTGCGCCTGCATCCATTGCTGCATTGCTCAGCGTGCTCATCGCCGCAAACCCGGGGGCAGAAACCCCGACAATAACAGGAATGTCGCAATGGCGGGTTACCGTTTGAATGACCTTGATGCTTTCATCGGCCGATAGTTTTTCCGCTTCGCCCATCATGCCCAGTATTGTCAGACCGGTTGCGCCGTTTTCAATATAGGCATCCACCAGACGGTCTAAACTTGGCAAATCAAGGGCACCGTCCGGCAAAAACGGGGTCGCTGCAATGGTAAAGACGCCTTTGGCGGTTTCATCAAGCATTCTGTGCATCCTCAGCTTTGTGTGAAAGTTTAAGCGCTATGTGGCCCAGCGCCATTGAGACAGCGGCTTGGCATGGCTCAACAACAGGAAGCCGTGTGGCGGTCTCGAGGGCCTCGCGGTATCGCGCCATTCCCGCGCAGCCCATGATCAGCACATTGGCGCCGTCTTCATCGCGCAGTTTGCAGCCGGTGGCAATCATCGCCTCTAAACTCAGGCGTTCGTCCGCAAGATCGGCCACCGTTAGCCCAAGCGCGCGATCCCCCGCCAATCGGTCCAGCACACCCATAGCCCCGAAAGCACGCATATGACGGGGGATTGAATTGGGCAGAATGGCAATCACGCCAAAGCGCTGACCCAGTGTCAAAGCGGTCATCACCGCTGCCTGCTGGATACCGACCACTGGAAGTGGGGTTTGATCGCGCAGCGCATAAAGCCCCGGATCGCCAAAACAGGCGATCACATAACCGGCCGCATCGGTTTGGGCCGCGGCCAGATCAAGCATGGGCGTGATGGTCAAATCTGCCTGCTTCTGGCTTTCGATGCCAAGCGGGCCTTCAGCAAGAGTCAAACAGCGGATCGGAGTGCCAAAACGGCGCAGCGGATTGATTGCAATATCAATGGCATCGGTCACCGTTTGACTGGAGTTGGGATTGATCACAATGAGGCTTTTGGGCTTAGGCATCGTGCTTCCTATTCATTGATTAATCCCTTGGGTTTGGTGGCCAGTTCAGGCCGGTCAATCCAAGCGCCCTCACCCGCCGCACCGAAAAATTCGCCCTTTTTCATCACGGTTTTTCCACGCAGCAGAATCTGCTCGGGCCAGCCTTTCACACTGCGGCCCTCCCATGGATTATAGCCGACGTTATCATGCAGGTCATCGGCCCCGTAGGTCACAGTTTTATCGGGGTCCCAGATGACCACATCTGCATCCATTCCCGGGCTCAGCGCACCTTTGTTTTTTAACCCGTACAGCTGTGCCGGCATGGTTGATGTGATCTGGCAGAACGCTTCCGGTCCCTGCGTGCCGCGCGACACCATCGCATCGAACAATAGAGGCAAGCGGGTCTCCAAACCCGGCAGGCCATTGGCTATTTGATCAAAGCGCGGATTTGGGCCAGCGGACAGTTTACCGCTGGCATCAAACCGGTAAGGAGCATGATCAGAGGACACGAGGCTCAGCGTGCCAGCTTCAAGCGCGCGCCAAAGCGCAGCCTGATCCGCCGCATTGCGCTGCGGCGGCGAGCACATGAATTTTGCCCCCTCAATGCCGGGCTGGTTTAGAACCTCATCCGTCATAAGCAAATAATGCGGGCAGGTTTCGGCCCAGACCGGCGCACCACGCTGCTGCGCCGCCTGGACCGCGGCCGCGCCCTCTTCGGTTGATATGTGAAACAGCATGACAGGCTGATCTAAGTGTTCAGCGAACCGGCACATCCGCTCGACCGCTTCGATCTCAGCCATGCGCGGGCGTGATGTTGCATGATCTTGCGGTGCGATTTTGCCGGCAGCCAGTAAAGCGTTTTTGGCCTGCGCAATGATGGCATCATTTTCAGCATGAACGCAGACCAAAGCGCCGCACCTGCGCGCCAAGGTCAAAACCTTTAGCACTTCGGGATCGCGCAGCTGAATATTATAAGTTGTGAAAATTTTAAGCGAGCGATGCCCTGCTGCGACCAAATTTGCCAGATCTTCTTCAAAGGACGGCACATCGAGGTCAGTGAGGGTGAGGTGAAAGGCATAATCAATCATTGCGCCGCGTTTCGTGCGGGCTGCATAGTCGCAGAGTGTTTGCGATAATCGCTGCCCCTCTGCCTGCGCTGCAAAGGAAATGACGCTGGTTGTGCCCCCCATCGCCGCCGAGCGCGTTGCGGATTCAAAGGTGTCAGCGTTCATAAGCCCCATACCGGACATCTGTTCGATATGGGCATGCGCATCAACGCCCCCGGGCATGATATATTTGCCCACGGCGGATATTTCGCGCGCCGCGGGGCCCAGATGTGATCCAATTTCGGCAATTCGCCCCCCCGCGATAGCAAGATCACCCTTGACCACCCCTTTGGGCGTTACGATGTGTCCATCGTGAATAACCAGATCAAAGTCTGCACCCATCCAAACCGGCCCTTTTACCAATGCTTGATGGTTACAACTTGCTGTATTTTTTCAATCATGCAAGCGCTTCCTCTCACATCTGATATTTTTGCTGAGCTATGAAAGGCCGTAGGCCAGAGATTGCGCTGCAACGGGTCGGCTGATCAGAGGCTTTCAGCTTTATTTTGCAACGCTGAGTGCATGATTTGAAGATTGAATTTTGCTGTGCAATTCTACTGCAACCCTTGAGCATAGCATTTGGAAAAATTTGGGGCATAATATGTCAATTGGTAGAATAACAATGATGGAGTGGACATCAAAAGAGGCCGTGCTGGCAGCTGAAGAGCATTATTTCAGCATACAAAAGAAGCTTCTCCAAATGCCGAGCTTGTGATCAACGTGCAAATCGGACCCTGTTCGCAAATGTCCTTGGCCATTTATCCCAGCTATGAAGATGCTGAAAAAACCTAGAGAAGCGCGAAGAATACCAAACCTCGCAACAAGATGTGGTCAACGACAGTTTTTACCACGAAGGCGAATCTAGAATGTTTTTGCAAAAACCCGATAGCAATATAATGGCGACCTATAGCTATAAGGATGTCAAATAGGGTCATATGCAACCATAAATTGAAAACGCGCGTGTCGCCAATCAAATTCGAGTTTTGCAAAGTTCTAAAGTCTACAGATTTTCACAACGGAAAAATACTGGACCCATGATTTTATAACCGTGCGCTTCCATTTTAACAGTGCCTCGGGATTCACTTGGTACAATATTGATACGATATGTTGTCCTTTTCTTGGTGTAGAAAACGGTGAAGGTGGTTTCTCTATCGCCCATTGAAACATCCAGTGCGCGCCACCCAGAAAAGGTAAGTGATTTTGGCGTAATCACAAACTCTCCTGGTATCCAAGATTTGACGATCTCTAGTTGCTTTTTAAAATTCCCTTCAGCTGAATTTGTACTGTGCGCATAGCCACCATCTTTAACTTTGCAAGTAAACGATCCTGCAGTTAATTGTGATCCCCACATCAAGACTATTAAGGTAAATAAACAGAAAAATCTTTTTAACATAATCATCTTCCTTATGTATTTTTGTAATCAATGAAAGTTGTAAATGAGCCTTAGCTTTTAATAATATTTTAGGAATAAATGGTACTACTTCGCCAAGATGAAATCGAATCTACTCGATATCTGTGGCAAAATTATGAAAGCAAAATCTAGCCTCCGGAACGACTTTTTACAATTTCATGACCGGATGGGTGCCGATCTGATGCCTATATCAGGGCTATGGACGGAAAATCAGACAAATGGTGCGCCGAACAGGTGTTTGGGGTGGCTGGTATTTATGAAAAGCTGGGCAAGCCTATGAATTAACGCTCAACAAAGACGGCGCTCAAGGAAATGCTTCTGAAGGTACGCCCACAGACTGGCATGCTACCCCGCAATCCAGACCATAGCAGAGACGAAAATAGCCAAGAAAATCAAAACATAGGTGGCGATCTCACCGCCGATGCGGGCATCCGATTTGGGCTTTTTCTTTTTGAGGGGCTCGTTGCTCATGTCAAAATGTATCCGGTTCAAATTATGATGATAATCATTTCAGGGTGATAGCGTAAAGCAACGGGAGCGAGGCGCAACCATGACCCAAGCGGCTTCTGCCCATCGCGCGCTTTTAGCGCATCGAGCAGTGAGCCGACGAAGACGACTGCACTGCCCTATTGGGCAATCACCCCGCATTAAACGCGCCTATTCCGATTTTATATGCTCTCTTTTGTAAAACACTTTTAAGTCGCCTTCAAATGCAACTGCAAGTTCCATGCCCCCGAGATCCAAGAAATGTTTATCGCGCTGATCTATGGCCTTGCTGGCTGTTTCTTTGTCAGCATAAACGGAAACTGTCATGCAGGACTTATCCCCTGTGGTGATACCCAGCATCATTTCGACATCCGAAAACATCTCACTGGCAGTTCTGTTGATCCGGTCAAGAGTGTCATCCCTATTTTGCGTGCTTTCAAAATCAACCAAATTGACGCGAAGATAGCTCATTTATTTTTCTCCTCTTTTGCTATGATCCTAGGACCAACCGAACAATAGCTGGCGCACATTGCTTATAGTCGAGCTATGGTTCACGCCGCTGTTTTGCCCGCAATGATTAGTCTCTGGTTTTAACCGCTGCTTGTTTTCAATAGGGAGTTTGGAAGGGGCACAAAAATTAATGCTTTCCGGCGCGCTGGCTGCGGCGAAACTCAAAACCACGTCATTGTTATGAAGATCTCATTGATCAAGATCCTTACCGCCATCAGGTGGCTTCAAGCAACCACCTTAACTAGAAATCTACTTTAGCTATTTACATGATGCAGGCTGACCGTGCCCTCCATATGCCAAAGGTCTTTGACAGTATGCAAAAACTCTTCAAGCATATCTTTGCGGGCCTCCAAAGTGCTGTTGGCAGTTTCAAGATCAGGATAGAGCGCCACCGACATCACGGAGGTTGGCCCAGTGCGTATCATGGTCAATGAATTGGCCTCGGGTAACGCAGGCGGCGCCACTTTTTGGTAGCGTTCCTCAAAAATATTGGCGCTTTCCTCTGAATTGAATTCAGCCATTGAAATTCTGGCTACAGTCATTTTTCACCCATTCTAAATCAAGATTGCATCACAAAATCACAGCTCGACTGCGCTGTCAAAACCGGAGACATGCAAAGGTCGAACCGCATTTGGATTATTTTGCCAGTTTTCTTTCAACGTAGAAAATCAAGCAATTGATCTTGAATTTTTCATTATCAAACTTTTACATGCATCCAAATCATTAAATTTGACCCTGACTCATATGCTTTTTTTCAACTATTGTTTCATGGAAATCAAAGGCCTAAAATTACAAAAAATGATCGGGGGATTTGCTGATGAATTGGGTGCCATACGAGGAAGTCGTGCGTCGTCAGGTAGACGAGCATGACATAGATAACCTTAGACAATTCTACCACGAAGATTTCATTTATCTGCGTGAGGCAGAAATGCTTTCTTTTGAGGACGTAAGGCAACATATCATCGATGATTTTGTAAGTGGCAAATTTATTTCAAGAAATCGCAAAACACTGCATGAGGACGAGTTCTCAAGCACATTTGAACATGATGTTACAGCCATTGAGCCCCATAGAGGTGTAGCAGCAGGTGACACCTACAGAGTGAGGATAATTATCCAAAAAAAAGAGGGCCTGTTTTGGCGACAAAACATTCATCCGATCAAAAAAATTAGTCCCGGCAAGATGGAAAGGGGCGCTAAAAAAATTGCACGTATCAATATGGTTGATTTTTCATCTGAAGAGGATATGGCCATTAGGTCTGCTGACTATGAAGCCGATGCGCAAACTATTTTCCCTGATGCGGAAATTCTGATGACCGTCAAAGTCAGCGCCACATCTGCCTTGGCAATTTCCATTTACCCCGACGAAGCAAGTGCAGAAGCTTCTTTGGCTTTACGCGATGAGCATTTCAAACAGCATGAAGACAAACAAACGGGTTGGCATATGGAAGGTGAGCTGGGAATGTTTTTCCTAAAAGACACCAGCGACCTGCGCTCATAGTATTTTCCGACTTGATAGATACAAGGCTAGCAAAATCCAAAGCAAAAGATCCAAGTAGCGTGTATCATCCCAACCGCTTTCGTATGCTGCGCGTTAAATTTTTATCCAAATTCAAATTTTGCCTCTATAACACCTGAAAACGTTTGCGTTTTGGGCGATAAAGTATCGCGATAGGGGATCACCGTTTCGTCCGCCCACTCAGAAATTAAAATGAAATCATCAAGTTGTTGAAAAGTTAAAATAGCACTCATACAGCGCGCATCATTTGTGTCCCGCACAATTTCAACCGTGCATTTTCCTTGCAGATTGCCTCGAAATTCAGACCATTTTTGTTTCAGGACCATAATAAATATGTCGCAGGACTTTTCATCCGAAAACTCGTTCATGATCGTGCGCCGAATTTCGTCCATGACGTTTACCTTTCCTAGAACTTTCCCTTTTGGGATGGCTCCTATGGGGCTACGATGGCAGCTTTAATTCCCAAACTTTTGTCATGTGACATATTTTACCGCCTTCGAAATGAATGGCATAAACATAATCGGTTTTGGCAAACATAGGCTCGGGGCCAATGATCACATTGCCTCGTATTTCCGCGTAAATAAGAACGATATCGCGAGCTTGGTCGTGCGCTTCGGCTTTGACTTCAATCTCTACATTTTCATCAAACATCGCCAAGGCATCGACCATCCAGTCACAATAGATGTCCATCCGGTCAACACCCGCCAGCGTTTCAGCTTCGGTCTCGAATGTGGCCCCGTCATGGCAGTATTTTTTGCATTCCAGCCAACCCTTGCCATAATCGCAAGCATCAAAAAATGACCTTGCTGTAACCAAATTATCCATTGCTACACCTCCTCAAGTAATATGATCAAGCATAACCAGATGAAAGATTTAGGCAAGGCTAGGGGTTTTTACGCCAATTTATGCCACTGTGCAGATCAGCGGTAGATGCTATACTAGCCTTTGTTTTTGCAAGGCTATTTCGAAGGCGCGCAGAACATTATACGCATTCACTCATAAGGATTGCCGAGCACTTCATCTTTAA
>CBFHXE010000060.1:0-10375 GCA_965659715.1 uncultured Paracoccaceae bacterium
CTGCAGATAACGAAGATATGTCTTCGGTCCGCGCCAAAGAGTCCGAAGTAGAAGCAGAAGCCGTTGTTTTGGACGATGAAAACGTGGACGTAGATCTCGGGGATGATGTGTTGGATGACGATGATGAAGACAGTGTGCCTCTGGAAGATATCGCCGATATGCCAACCGAAGACGACGATAGTTAACGCTTACCTTCAAGAATGATGTGCGGGGTGATTTTCTGCTTGATCCCATCCCGCGCATTGCCTAGATACTTTTTCTGACGATCAAACGTCATCCGGGGCCTTAGCTCAGCTGGGAGAGCGCTACAATGGCATTGTAGAGGTCAGGGGTTCGATCCCCCTAGGCTCCACCAAATCCCAAATGTGAAATCTCAAGCAACTTTGCCTTATATTTTCTGATTTTGACCTCGTTTGGCGACGAAAATCTCATTAAGATATTGTTTTTATTATATTTCTAAAACCTCACCCCCAACGCCCTGTCTCACCAACCTTTCCTCAAGGGGGCGCATTGTCTTCCGTCCCAACCATGTCTTCCTCATACGCTGCCCGGCATTGACGTAAGCCCTCCATTGGGCGTCTTTTGGTGGCACAGCAAGCGGAGACGGTGTCGGAGAGGTTTGCGCTGCGGGTGGATGAGATCGAGCGGGAGTGTGTGATTTCTTTGGCGTCGCGCCTGGCTCAGCGCAATGGTGAGGTCCGGTTGCGGAGCTTTTGCACGCATTTGAGCTTGCCGATCAAGCAGCTGCGCTTGGGGGAGGAAGGGTGCCTGCGCGCTCTGTCAAAACTTGCTGATCTGGATTTGGAACAGCTATGGGCCGGCACGCCCCGCCAAAGCGAGACGGGATATTTTGACCTTGGCAGGGAATGGATCAAGTTCTCTGCCTTTTTGCGCGCAACGATGCGGGTGTGTCCGCTCTGCGTGCAGGAGACAGGCATGCACCAAAAGGGCATATGGCAACCGTCGCAAATCCGTGTGTGTCCTGACCACGGATGTCTGTTGCAAAGCCTGCCAAGACCCAAGCTAGCGGATGATCAACTAGATGTGGCCACCTGCGCACGGCAAGAGCCGCTTGGCCCTTGCGTTGCAGTGAGCAAGGACCTCTTGGGGCCTTGTCAGGTTGTTTTGGCTGTATTTCGTGGACAGGGTTTGGTGATGTTGAATTTGTCAAAATTATAATTAACCCCTAACCAAAAAACCCACAGAACCTACAAAACCAGATATATTTTTACCTAAAATACCAAATTAGCGAATTAGTGGTGGGCCCCACGAACCATTGCCAATGTGTGGCATCATCAAAGGCTCTTAATGTTCAATGCCAAGGCATGTCTAAACAATACATGTTGCATTGGGATCCCAAAAAAACTAAAATAAGACAAAATATCAACTTAAATACCCCGAATCATGTGTTTTGGGATCCCATAAAATTTTAAGCTAAATAGCTGATATCAGCTTCACAGCTACTACAAGGAGGAAACAATGTCTTTTAATCGCCTAAAATTGGCTCTTGCAATTACCGCCACCTTAGGGTTCGCTTCACATTCTGCTAATGCAGAAGAGCTTAGCGTCGGAACTTTTGTCCCACCTAGCCACGAAACGAACGTTGGGATGTTCAAGTGGTTTGGTGAAGAAATTGAAAAACGGTCCGGTGGCTCATTAACCATGAAGCTATACCCAGCCGGCCAATTGGGCGCAGGTCCAGTCCAACAATATAAGCGCACTGTCGAAGGTGTTGCAGATATCACATTTGGCGTTGCAGCTTTAACTCCAACAATTTTCCCAAAAACAATGCTAGCAATTCTGCCAGGCAAAGCTACGAGCATCGTGGATTCGACCGAACGTTTGTGGGCAGTATATGACGAATATCTCGCTGATGAGTGGTCAGAAGTGAAAGTCTTGGCCATTGGCAATCCTTCTGGCAGCCTACTTGTTGGAAACCGCGATGTGTCGACCATGGAAGGCATGAAGGGCACCAAAATTGTTCCATTTGCGGCAACAACAACGCCCGTTTACCAAGGTATGGGCGCTGTTCCAGTCGCGTTGGATGTAAGTGAGCATTACACAGGTCTTAGCACTGGAACGATTGATGTGGTTGTGACTTCAATCAACAACCTGATGCCGCCCTGGAATTTGGACGAGGTCGCGGATTATGCGGTCTATAACACGCCAGCTACCTTTCAGGTGACATATGCGATTATGAACAAAGAGCGGTATGAGGGCCTGTCAGCTGAGCATCGGGCAATTATTGATGAACTTGCGGGCTTGCCGATGTCGCTTGAGCTTGCAAAGTCGTTTCAAAGTGCAGACGATTTGGCCAAAGAGTGGATCGATGAGAATATCGGTTCTGGCAATTTGAAATTCGAATGGATCGTGACCTCGGACGAAGAGCGCGCGAAAATGGAAGCAGCTGTGAGCGATGGCATGGAAGCGATTTACGCAGAGTATGCGCAAAGAGGTATCCCGAATGCCAAGGAGATCTACGAAGCTCTAAATCAATAAAAGGCGAGAGAAAGCCTGATTTGGTGACAGCTCATGCGCTGTCACCAAACGGGTTATGATAGAGAAGCTCAGTTGGTATTTTTGTTGTTCATCGGCGCTTTATTTTTTGGGCCCAATAGGACCCATCAAAGCCCTTACTCATTGAGCGCTGGCAAAAGTATTTTAGCAAAATAGTGATGAAGCTAGTAACATTCCGGTTTTGGGTTTCTTGAGGCACAGTTTTGGTAAGATCAATTGAGGACTAAAAATATCCATGGCAAATGAATCAAGTATCGGCAAGTTTATCGGTTTGCTGGATAAAATTCTCAAATTTGTAGCCTTAATCGGTGGCGGAATGACATTGATCTGCATGACCCTGCTTTCGGTTTGGAATGTGCTGATCATGAGAAAAGCGCTAAATGCCCCAATCATTGGCGCTGAGGATGTGATGATCCTGCTCTTGGTGATGATTGTTGCTCTTTCCATTCCCCTTGGCGGCCGTGCTGGCGCACATATCGAGATCGAAGTACTCGAGCCACATATGTCTGAATGGTTTGCGAAGTGGTCCATGATCTTTGTCAAACTACTGGGTGTTGCGCTTCTTTCCACGATGGCCTGGCGCCTTTGGCACGCTGGGCAGAGCGCAGTGCGATTTGGAGAAACCACTCAGCAACTGCTGATTTCTTACGAACCTTTTTACTACCTGCTGTCCGTATCAATTGCGCTATACACTTTAATTTTGCTGCTTGATATCTGGCAGCTCATAAAATCTGGACGCGTTGTATCCCTAAAATTCACGGGTAATGCATTATGATTAGCATGACGCTTCTTGGTATTTTTGGCCTACTGGCACTTTTCATATTATTGGCACTTCGAATGCCTGTGGCTTTATCGATGCTGGCTGTCGGGTTTGTTGGAACAATTATTGCCAATGCAAACAAATTCATGGCAATCGGAATGGCATCAGATCAGGCATGGGCCCGAGGTTGGAAAATTGCCTATTCCAACCTTGCAGGCGAAACCTTTGAGGCCGCGTCGAATTTTAATCTTCTGGTGATCCCGATGTTTGTCCTCATGGGCAATCTGGCGGGTGTTTCGGGTATGTCCAATGACCTTTTCACCGCGGCGTACCGCTGGATGGGACATCTTAGGGGCGGGCTTGCTTCTGCGACGATTGCAGCCTGTGCAGGGTTCGCCGCGCTGTCGGGTTCATCACTGGCCTCAGCGGTCACAATGGGCCGTGTGGCACTGCCCGAGATGAAGCGATACAAATATGCCGACAGCTTATCCACGGGGTCCGTGGCGGCCGGTGGTACGCTTGGCTTTCTTATCCCCCCGTCGGGTGGCATGATCATCTATGCTGTTCTTACAGAGCAAAGTGTCGGACGGCTTTTTATGGCTGGTGTTATCCCCGGGATCATTCTGACCCTGCTGTTCATCGGTGCCATCTATCTTGTGGTGGCGCGAAACCCAGAGGCAGGTCCACCTGGTGAACGGGCGAGCCGCGCAGATCGCAGAGAGTCATTGTTGCGCGCTGCGCCAATTTTAGGCGTTGTCCTTTTGACAATTGGCGGTATGTACACAGGCTTTTTCACTCCGGTGGAAGCGTCATCCGTTGGCGCTTTCCTGACCTTCGTTGTGGCCGCATGGCGGCGATCACTGACGGCTCAGGCCTCAAGTGAAGTGATCCTGCAAACCATGAGTGCGACAGCAACCGTCTTTTTAATCATAATTGGCGCATTTGTTTTTATCCCATTCATGTCCATGACCGAATTGCCTGCCCAGTTGGTTTCCATTCTCACCTCATTGCCAATCGGAGATGTTGGTATATTGTTCCTGATCATCTTGGCATACATATTCTTGGGCATGTTCCTGGAAAGCATCGCGATGCTTGTTTTGACAATTCCTGTTGTCATTCCAATTGCCGTGGGCCTGAATTGGGACTTGATCTGGTTTGGTATTATTGTGGTAATTGTGCTTGAAATGGGCATGATAAGCCCGCCGGTGGGAATTAATGTTTTCATCGTCAAATCTATTGCGCCAGATGTCCCAATGGGTCAGATCTTTCGGGGAATTTGGCCGTTTTGGTTTGCGATGGTGGTGATGCTCGTCCTTCTCGTTTTCTTCCCCAAGATTGCGCTTTTCCTGCCGCACGCGATTGTGGGCGGGTAACGTCAATCACTCACTTTAATGGTTTCTACAACTTAGCAATATTTTTCTGGGCCTATCCACTGATCTGGGGAATACCGGTCACCATGGGCCCAGCCAATAGGAAGAACTTCTTCGATCCGCGCTATATCTTTTTCTGATAAAGCAATGCGCATTCCATCCAGATGTTCATTCAAATGCTTTACAAACCGGGTGCCCGGTATCGGGATAACGTGATCGTACTTATGCAAAAGCCAAGCGATCGCAAGCGCTGCAGCAGATGTATTTAGCTCTGCTGCCAAAACCCTGAAGGGATCTGTTGCCTCTAAATTAAAGCTTAAATTTGGTTCTTGGAAGCGCGGGTTTGTCCTCAGCCAGGGCACTTCTTGGACTTTGTCCAGCATATGAGGTCGATCAGTGAGTAAAGACCGGCCAAGAGGGGAAAAAGCAACAAAGGCGGTACCAAGGTCTTTGGTCATTTGCAAAAGCCCCAATTCAGGGCTGCGCACTGACAGTGAATATTCTGACTGAACAGCCCCGACGTGGTGTATTTTACTGGCACGCTTCAAAGAACTGGGCGCAATTTCAGAAAACCCAAAAGACTTAATCTTTCCCTCACTTTGAAACGAAGCCAGAGTTTCTGTAACTTCCTCAATTGGGATTTTTGGATCCCGCCTGTGGATATAGAAAAGATCGACGCTTTCAACTCCTAGACGCGTTAGACTGCCCTCTAACTCGGACTGCAAATGGGCTTTACTATTGTCAAACATTCGTTTGCCTGACTGTGCATCCTTGGAAATACCAGCCTTGGTTGCGATTGAAAACAAATCATCCTTGCGCCTACCCTGCTTGGCTAAAAAAGTTCCAATCGCATTTTCCGAACAGCCATTGCCATAGACATTTGCTGTGTCTAAGTGGGTAATGCCGCCATCAAGCGCAGCCGTTAGAATTTGATGAGATTGTGCTTCGTCTGTCGGGCCATAAAAATCACTAAAAGACATGGCGCCGATACCGATAGCTGATACCTCAGGTCCAAATTTTCCCAACTTTCGTTTTTTCATAGCGATATACGACTTCCGTAACTATGGCTTTTGTATTTATATGAAAATATGGGTCAGCATTGAACTAAAAATTATCCTGACAGTACTATTGACTGAAAGAGCGTTCAATCTTGTCCAATGTCCGCATCGCATCTAGCACCTCTTCGACCGAACCGTTGGGCTTACGGCCCTCTTGGATTGCGGCTATGAATTCGCGGTCAATCAATTCAATGCCATTGTTGGACTCTGCCACCTCACTTAGATCAATCTGGTTTTCGCGACCATCATAGAGATCATCATACCGTGCGATATAGGTACCATTATCGCAAATATAACGGAAAAAGGTACCAAGAGGACCATCATTGTTGAAAGACAGCGACAAGGTGCACACCGCGCCGTTTGGGGTTTTCATTCCGATGGACATATCCATGGCAATTCCCAATTCTGGATGGTGCGGCCCTTCAAGGCCATAACACTCAGCTACAACCTCTCCTGTTTGATACTGAAAAAGATCAACAGTATGACAGGCGTGATGCCACAATAGGTGATCGGTCCAACTGCGGGGTTCTCCCTTTGCATTCATATTGGAGCGACGGAAGAAATAGGTTTGCACATCCATCTGCTGGATTTTCAACTCACCGGCCGCAACCTTGTTTTTGATCCATTGATGCGATGGGTTAAAACGGCGAACCTGACCCGCCATAGCCAAGACACCTGTTTCCCGCTGTGCCTGACATATCTTTTCACTGTCTTCCAAAGAATCCGCCATCGGGATTTCAATCAGAACCGGCTTACCTGCGTGCATACAGGCGATTGCTTGTTCTGCGTGCATTTGCGTTGGCGTTGCCAAAATAACAGCGTCGACATCATCTCGGCTAATACAGTCCTGCAATGAGGTGGATGCATGGCCAATGCCGCGGTCTTTGGCCAACGCCTCGATTTTTGAAAGGCTTGGCCCCATAACCGAGGTTACACTCACACCTTCTATAGCGTCTAGGGCTTCGAGATGTTTGTTTCCGAACGCGCCATATGCACCTGCAACACAGATTTTCATGCCAATTACCTCAATTTTGATTGTTTTCTAGAATGATATGCCCGACCGCGGTGTTTGATGCCGGAACGTGATAGTGCCGGTGTACTTCGGTAACATCGTCATCCAGCGCGCCGCGCATAACGTGCCACATCACCATTTCGACGCCCTCTGAACCGGCTTGTCGCAAGTATTCAATATGCGGCATCTGCGACAGCCCCACTGGATCCGAAGTCAACCGATCCAGAAAGCTCAAATCCCATTTTTTGTTGATCAATCCCGCGCGCTTATATTGCAGTTGATGGCTCATTCCACCAGTCCCAAAGATAACCACATTAAGGTCCTCTTGATAGCTTTCGATGGCACGGCGGACAGCTTTGCCAAGTTGATAACAGCGATTTCCTGTCGGCGCAGGATATTGAACAACATTGACGCACAGCGGGATCACCAAGGCGGGCCATTCATCCTCAATGCCATGCTCCCCATACATGACTGACAAGGGAACGGTTAGGCCATGATCAACCTCCATTTCATTCATGACTGTGATGTCAAATTCATCCAAGATCAAAGACTGTGCGATATGGCTTGCCATTTCTTGGTGATTTTTCACCACCGGCACGGGACGCGGCCCCCACCCTTCGTCGGCCGGATGAAATTCAGCGGCACAGCCAAGTGCAAATGTTGGGATGCACGAGGCATCAAATGCCGTACAATGATCATTATAAACAAGAAAAATGACATCTGGATTGGCATTTTGCATCCATTCCCGTGACTTTTCAAAGCCTTCAAAGCATGGTTTCCAATACGGGGCTTCGGTATTATTTGTGTCCATTGCAACGCCAATGGCGGGCACATGAGAGCATCCTACGCCTGCTGTTATTTTTGCCATTAGCTTCGATCCTCTTCATTCGTATCGCTTTTATAAAGATTGCCTTCTGGCGCGCGCCCACCCTCCAACATCATTTTGCGATAGGCCTCGTTGCCCATACCGGTCATAATTCCAGCCAATTCCTGAAAATTAATGCCATCGTTTGCAGCAAGCTTGCTGGTGTAGTAAATATTTCCACCAAGTTCTAGCATACGGTTCCAGTCGCGATCTATCACGGCCTGCCTTTGTTCAGCTGTCATCGGGTATGCATCCATATAGGCTGCTTCATCTGCGTTGAAGGCATCGCGGTTTTTCTGCAACCGCATCGAAATGCAAAATTGATTAAGGTGGTAGCCCTTTCGGCCCTGATCTGCATCAAAAATCACCGTGCCTGGTATATCCTCGTATTCCTTTTTATTGCTCATGCGGGGCTCCTAACGGTTCACACATACTTAGACTTCAGAAAGCTTTGTCAAAATTGCGTCGCTTAATGCGCCTAGATTTTGTGAATCAATGGTTTGAGAATCTAATTCCATCAATCCGACTTCACGGTGGCGTTTTGTGATGGCGCTAGCCATATGCGGTTCAATTTTTAAATCACGAAGGGTTTGAGCCACTTCTACCATTTCATCCGCCCGTCGGTTTCCGTGGGTGATCATGCGCTCTAGCATGTAAGGAGCCCTTTGGGCCCAACCAAAACCTGGATAACTGGTTTCGAGAGAAGAGATCACCTCATCCTCAATCCCAGCCGTGCGCGCAGCAAGAAAACACTCAAGCGTCAATGCCTCAAGTCCCTTAACCATTACGGACCGGACCATTTTTCGAACAGAGGCCGCACCAACTTGGCTTCCAACGACTTTGGTATTCATTCCAAGTGATGTTGTCACATCTAATGCGGCCTGCGCTTCAGGCCCCGACATAAGACAGGGCGACTTATGAAGATTGGGATGCACAGGTGTCATAATTGACAGATCAATATACCGCCCGCCGGCCGCCGCAATTTTCTTGGCGGAGCGTTTCTTCGTATCTGGGGCACAGCTATTACAGTCTAGAAATAAAGCTGAGCAAAGATTTGTTTCAGCGGCGGCTGATGCTGTGTTTTCGGCTTGATCGGCGGTGACGAGGGAAAAAATGAGATCCGCCTTATGGCATGCATCAGCCGAAGACATTTTCCCGACCACATTCCACTTGTTGTAATCGGCGTGTTTAAGGTGTGCCTCAGGACCAGCGGTTTTAAGGTCAAATGCTTGCAGAGACACCGCTCTTTTTTCTTGCCGCAATCCCTGAGCGAAAGCTTGAGCTGCTTCGCCAAACCCGATGAAAGAAACATTAAGACTATCATGTTCCACGGCAGATTTTTCCTTATCGAACGTATTATTCTCTATGGCTTTGACCAATGAAAGCCTAATTAAATTGAATGAATGTATATTGAAAAAAGCTATTTTACTAGATTTTTCCTGTGGGTTTTTAGGAAATGGTTTTGCTAAACTTATGCAGTAAATCAATAAACTGGGATTGGGTTTTTGTGGGGCGCCATCCTTTGCGAAAAGTGAGGCCTATGGTACGGAAATGGTCGGTAAGAGGTATGTCTAGAGCTTTGATCATTCCCAAGCTTTCTTCAATATGAATCTGGTGCCGGGAAACAACCGAGATATAGTCGCCTTGCGACAAAATCCCCCGCAACGTTATCATGGAAGAGGAAACCACCCGAACTGGTGTGCTCTCCTGTTCATGAATTCTGAGTTTTTCAAATAGAAACTGACCTGCGGGGGTTTCTTTGGGGGGCGCAATCCAAGGAAAGGCCAAAGTATCTTGCAGGCGTAAATTGCTCTGTTTTGCGAGTGGGTGATTGGGGTGAGCAACGATGGCCAGCGCATCGCGAAAAAGTGGGGTTTGTACAACATCCTCTGCAGGAAGCGGATCGCGCAAGGCCCCGATCAAGCAATCGATATCACCTTCGCGTAGGGATCGCAGCAATTCAGGATAGCGCCCATCAACAACCCTAATTTGCACGCCATTTGTTGAACTGACCATCGCATGGATCGCCTTTGGAACAATCATGCTGCGCGCAAGCGGCATGCTTCCCAAGACAAATGTTCCCTTCTCATCCCCCAGTTCCTGGCTGATTTCTTCGAAAGCCTGACGGATTTCAGATTGAGCTAGTTTTGCCCCCAGAACGAAAGCTTCCGCGGCATTTGTCAGTCTAACTCCGGATTGGCGTGCGGTAAAAAAGGGAACGCTGGCAACAGCTTCAAGACTGCGGGCTGCGCGTTGAACTGTTGGTTGAGACAGCCCTAGGTTTTGTGCGGCGACTGTAAAGCTTCCAGTATTGGCAATGGCAATCAGGTTACGCAATTGTGCGGATGTCACCGCGCGATCAAAGCTTGTCTGGCGCTTGCTCGCCGTGCCAGCCGTCCGCATTGCTGATTGCGCTCCAGTTTTGAGGTATTTTAGGGCAGATTTAGCACGTTGCTCAAAGATGGCCCCACAAGCTGTGAGCGAAAATTGCTGCCGGCGCCGAACAAGTAAAGCCGTACCTATATTTGTTTCGAGTTGGGTGATCGCCTGAGTGGCTGCAGGTTGGGAAAGATGGCATCGATCCGCCGCGACCGAGACCGAACCCGTCTTTGCGGCCTCGACAAAAACCCGCATATGACGGATGTTTGGAAATCCACTCTTCATTTTACACTCTATAGCTTTCTCTTATACAAAATCCTTATTTCCAAATAGGCAATTTATCCAGGTAATGCTAGGCCTGTTTGCGCAAGATAGCGGGTATCTGAACCAAGCATCAACGAGCGGGAGCATAGT
>CBFHXE010000060.1:10475-15807 GCA_965659715.1 uncultured Paracoccaceae bacterium
TATGTCAGATAAAAACACTGCGCTGGTCATCAGTGCACATTCTGCAGATTTTGTATGGCGGGCAGGCGGCGCAATCGCCTTGCATCAAAAGAAAGGGTTTGATGTAACAGTTGTCTGCCTGTCTTTTGGCGAACGTGGCGAGAGCGCCAAACTGTGGAAACAGGAAGGAATGACCTTGGAAAGGGTCAAAACCGAACGGCGCAAGGAAGCAGAAAATGCTGCCGCTGCCTTGGGCGTTAATGACATACGCTTTTTTGACGTGGGAGATTATCCTTTGGATTTGGGCAATGAGGTCCAAGACCGGATGGTTGACGTGATCCGCGAAGTGCAGCCCAAATTCATGATGTCCCACTCAAAATGGGATCCCTATAATACTGACCATATGAATACGACCCAATTCGCACTTCAATGCCGGATGATTGCCCAGGCTTGGGGACATAATCCGGGTCAAAAGGTTTTAGGCGCCCCGCAGCTTTATTTGTTTGAGCCGCATCAAACTGAACAGATGGAATGGAAACCCACGGTGTTTCTCGATATCACTGATGTTTGGGACAAAAAGTGGGCGGCGATCCAATGTATGCAGGGTCAGGAACACCTGTGGTCATTTTATAAAAATGTGGCTGAAAACCGCGCCAATCATTTCCGGCGCAACTCGGGGGGACAGGCCGGTGGGCGTGCGGCAAAATATGCCGAGGGTTTTGAGACAATCTTTCCGCGCACAGTGGATGAATTAGAATGACACAGCAGATAAGCTCTACCGGTATTGTTGTGCAGAACATTGAGCGCGCTGACCAATCTATCATAGATGGGCTAGCGGAGTGTGGCGTGTCCACTGTGCATGAGGCGCAGGGCCGCAAGGGGCTTTTGGCTGATTATATGCGCCCGATTTATTCCGGTGCGCGCATTGCAGGTTCCGCGGTTACTATTCTTTCACCGCCCTGCGATAATTGGATGATACATGTTGCCATTGAACAACTCCAAGCGGGTGACATTATGCTTTTGGGCACCATAACGCCATCGAACGCGGGCTATTTTGGTGATCTTTTGGCGACCTCGGCAATGGCACGCGGATGCCGCGGCTTGATCATAGATGCTGGGGTGCGCGATGTTTCGGACCTCACCAAAATGGGGTTTCCGGTCTGGTCGAAGGCCGTCCATGCGCAAGGTACAATCAAAGAAACGCTCGGTTCAGTAAATATCCCCGTGATCTGTGCCAATGCACTGGTGAACCCCGGTGATATAGTGGTGGCCGATGATGATGGAGTTTGCGTTGTTAAACGCGAAGAGGCATCTCAAGTTCTACAAAAGGCAAAAGACCGCGAGGCCAATGAGGCAGCCAAGCGGGCCCGTTTCGAAGCCGGTGAGTTGGGCCTAGATATCTATGGTATGCGCGAGCGCCTGACAGAAAAGGGACTGAAGTACGTCTGATGTATGTTCATTTGTCGATGACTGGTAAAGCCCATGCTCAGTAAAATGACAAACCTACGAAGTGATGGCCTTAGAAAAGTGGAAGGATCTATTCTATGACGGCAGGTTTGCGCTGTATGTGGATGCGGGGTGGAACATCAAAAGGTGGGTATTTCCTTGCCAGCGATTTGCCATCAGATACGGCTGAGCGTGATGCAGTATTGCTGCGTGCAATGGGATCCCCAGATATACGCCAAATTGACGGCATGGGCGGCGCGGACCCTCTGACCTCAAAAATTGCAATTGTTAAAAAGTCAAAGCGAAAAGGCGTTGATGTTGATTATCTGTTTTTACAGGCCTTCGTGGATCAGCCGATCATTACCGATGCTCAAAACTGCGGTAATATTTTGGCTGGTGTGGGTCCTTTCGCCATCGAACGAGGGATGGTCCCAGCTAAGGATGGCACAACTCTGGTGACAATTTTTATGGAAAACACCGGACAGGTGGCAGAGGCACGCGTGTCAACGCCAAAAGGCTGCGTCAGCTATTCGGGCGATGCCAGAATTGATGGTGTCCCGGGTACAGCTTCGGCCGTTCCGATCACTTTTATGGATACGGCCGGTTCGTCTTGCGGTGCGCTTCTGCCCACTGGACGTGCAACTGACGTTATTGAAGGCGTTGCCGTCACGATGATCGACAATGGCATGCCTTGCGTTGTTATTCGGGCGGATGCTTTGGGACTAATTGGTGATGAAACGCCCCCAGCGCTTGAGGAAAATAGCGAACTGCGCCAGAAACTTGAAACAATCCGGCAATCCTGTGGGCTGCGAATGAACCTTGGTGATGTGCAAGATAAATCGGTTCCTAAAATGACGTTGGTCAGTGAAGCGAAACAGGGCGGAGTGATATCAACGCGGACCTTTATACCGCATCGCTGTCATAAAGCTATTGGTGTGCTTGGTGCGGTCAGTGTCGCAACCGCTTGCTTAATCCAAGGCACAACGGCTTATGATTTGGCCCATCAAGGCGCGGGCACAGAACGAAATTTATCAATTGAGCACCCAACAGGCGAGATGACTGTTGTGGCCATACTTGATGAGACCGGTGCGGTAGGCCAAGCCGCAATCCTGCGAACTGCACGCAAATTGATGGATGGTGAGATTTTCGTATGAGCAAACAGATCATGGACCCCGATTGGTTGGAATTTCATCCCAATCCTAAGAAGCCCAATTTTCAACTGCCGAAAGGCGCTGTCGATGCCCATTGCCATGTGTTTGGTCCATCGCCTGAGTTTCCCTTTGCGCCCGAGCGAAAATATACCCCTTGCAATGCAGGTAAAGACAAGCTTTTTGAGTTGCGCGATTACCTTGGGTTTGAGCGCAACGTGATCGTGCAAGCGACATGTCACGGAAGGGATAACAGCGCTATGGTCGACGCATGCCGCGCGGCTGGGGAACTGGCACGAGGTGTGGCAAGTGTGAGATCGGATATAACAGCCAGTGAACTGGGCGAAATGCACGAAGCCGGGGTGCGCGCTGTCAGGTTCAACTTTGTAAAGCGCTTAGTGGATGCAACCCCGCGTGAGGTGTTTCTGGAAATAGCAGGCAAGATACAAGAATTTGGTTGGTCCACGGTTGTGTATTTTGAAGCCTCGGATCTTGCCGATCTTCAACCATTTTTACAGCAATTGCCTGGCATCATCGTGGTTGACCATATGGGTCGCCCCGATGTGACAAAAGGTGTGGACCATCCTGATTTTCAGCGGTTTATGGATTTGATGTCTGGCAACGAAAACATGTGGTGTAAAGTCACCTGTCCCGAGCGGCTCACCGTTGCAGGTCCGCCTTACGAGGACGTTGTACCCTATTGCAAAGCGATTGTGCAGGAATTTGAAAATCGGGTGTTGTGGGGCACAGATTGGCCGCACCCGAACATGAAGTCACATATGCCCGATGACGGCGCTTTGGTGGATTATATCCCTCAGATCGCAGACACAAGCGCGCAACGGCAAAAATTGCTGGTTACTAACCCAATGCGCCTTTATTGGGCGTAGCTATAAGGATCATGCCGTTGCTATCTATTGTTCAACAGTAACCGCAAAATTGCTGCATGAAAAAGGTGAAATTATTCCCCAACCTCTTTCAGTTCGAAAAAGATACGGCGGTATTTAGGCAGCAGCAAGAGATATAAAAACAACAAATCAAGCGCGGTCTGAACAACTGGTGCAGTGTAGGGGTTATTGCCTCCGTTGAGCTCTTCAAAGGCTTTCGGCTCGCCAATCAACGTCAGGTTTGTCAAAGCGCCAATATGGTCAACGATTGACAGCGTTAAATAAATCACTGTTAGCGTCCAGACAGTGAAACCACGCCATTTCCAGATAGCAAACGCCAGTGGCACAGCTAAAATAGCCGCCACAACATCAAGGACAGCCGGATACATCCACCCCAATGCATCTAGGCCATCAGAAACACTAATGATCAGCGGAATAGCAATTAATCGAATAAGTTGAGCCAATATCCAAATTACCAATCCGATAAGGAATATTCGCTCAGCACTTGAGGTGCGGGTAAATTTTGCTTGTGTTAAATCAGTCATCAATTTCTCTCTATAGCCTTTGCACTTTTAGCTTTGTCTTCAAATCAGTCCGACAGAAAGCGTGCAAAAAGCAGGTTTGCTCGGAGATATCAAGCATTTCCTGTGCAACTTCATCAGGTTCGGATGTTTCAAGATAGACATGGGTCTCAATCGGATCCGCTTCGCCTGCTTTTCCGGTTCCACCTGAGGCACCGCCCGGCGAAAAGTGGGTATCTTGCGCGATGCGATAATCGGGCAGATCCAGGTTCAGCATTGAAACAAATCTTCCAAATTGGGTCATGAAACAAAAGCCAATACCTGCAGAGATTAAGGTATTGGCATCCGGCGCACGGCCGTCCTCAGCGCTTAAAAAACGAAAGGATGTCCCATAGGGCGAATACTGCATTTGTTGGATTTCTTTTATTCCATCTTCTCGCAATATGGCGACAGCGCCAATGTTCAAACGTCTATCTTGTTCATCAGATAGGGATGATCCCCCGGCTGTGGTTCCTTTGGCCACTGGTTTTTTCGGTGTTGGGCCAACGGGCCCCATCAAATCAGTGGAGTCTTTTAAAGCTTCTGCTTTGATGAAGTGATCGCTTGGATCAGGCAAAAGGGGACTTTCCAATTCCATTGCTTTTGCTGTTGGCAGACCGCTTCCGTTTTTGCTCAGCTTAAAGAGGCTTTCCAACTGTCCGCGCATAAGCCCGTTTAATGGTGAGGCAAAAGTCGCATTCACCAAAAACTCATCGAGTTCTTTGTCAGTCAGGTCACAATCTATCTCAACCAACAGCTCTATGTTTTCGGCGCCGCCTATCATGGTGCGTTTGGGCATTGAGCCTTTCATGGTGTAATAATTGTCTTGGGTGAGCCTTAGTTTGCGGATCTCGACCCCTTGCTTTCTGGCCAAAGCGATAATTTCATTCATAAAGCTTGCGACCATTCCGGTTGATAAAAATGCCAATGGACATGGGGCAGCATCATGACCATTTAAATAGGGGCCCTCATCGGACACCAAACGCCATGTATCGCCCGTCTTTGCGGATCGAACCAGAGCTTCTTTTTGAAAGCCCGACAGTGAACGTACCCAAGTGCGAAGTGCATCGCCCTTGCGATTTTCAGGGGCTTCTATACCCACAGCCTTTTCATTTGCCAGTTTGAAAAAAGGCGGCTGTCCACTCGTTCCGATTATATTTTCACCCAGTTTAGCCATGTCAGTTTTCCCATTTGATCTTTAAGCTCTCTCGGAACGCGAAACGTTCTAAATGCGAGGCGAGAACCTTTTTTAATTTATCCAAGTTTTCGGGGTTCTGAGAGTTGGCGACCAAAGTCAGCACATTCTCATCTGCTC
>CBFHXE010000061.1:0-13584 GCA_965659715.1 uncultured Paracoccaceae bacterium
CGCTTTGCAGCAATGCAAACTTTGCAACCCGCGCAGCGCGCGCAGAGCATAAGGATGCGCTCAACTCTTTGGTCGAAACATGGACCAAAGCCCACACGAAAGCCGAACTGTCAGCCATGCTGGGCGGCAAAATTCCTTTCGGACCGTTAAACTCAATCACAGACATTGTGGCTGACCCGCATGTTGCGCAAAGAAGTATGCTTGCGCAGGTCTCGAACCCTGATAGCCCAAAGGCTCCGTGGACCGTGGCATCAAACCCTTTGCGCTTTTCAGCTTCTAAATCACCGCCGCCTGGATCACCGCCACGGCTTGGCCAGCACACCCAGCAATACCTCAACCCTGATCTGGAAAAAGCGTCACATCAATTTGATCCGCGCAGCTTGCGAAACGCCTTTGGGAAATTTGCCACCGGCGTGACCATCATCACCACTTGCCAGTCCGATGGAACACCCCGCGGCATTACCGCAAATTCGTTCACCTCGGTTTCACTTGATCCTCCGATGCTGCTCATATGCATTGCCAAATCGGCCTTTAGCAAAAGCGTATTTTCCGAATGTGAATATTTCGGGGTCAATATTCTGCGCAGCACCCAGGAGGATATCTCGACACTTTTCGCCTCAAAATCTGCCGAGAAATTTGACAAAGTCGACTATGAAAAATCTTTGCATGGAACGCCGGTGATCAAAGAAACCCTCGGCAATTTCATCTGCCAAAGACAAAAAAGCGTCGATGCCGGTGACCATCTGGTTATTTTTGGCGAGGTGATTGATTTTTGGTCAAACGAAGGATCGCCTTTGCTATATTTCAACGGTGCGTATTGCTCGCTCGACCATGGCCATGCGGACTAGCGCTTTTTGTACACCAAAACCAAACAGGGAGTTAAGACTGATGATAATGCCAGAACTTCGAAAGGTCGTGACATTTGACGAA
This sequence comes from uncultured Paracoccaceae bacterium, assembly GCA_965659715.1. Lineage (GTDB taxonomy): Bacteria > Pseudomonadota > Alphaproteobacteria > Rhodobacterales > Rhodobacteraceae > CABZJG01. The sequence continues at coordinate 931 of CBFHXE010000061.1, forward strand.
GATATTCATCGGGAAGGCGAAAGGCCTGCTGAGCCGGTCTCAAGGATCATCGGTGTTGCCGCTGTGGTCAAAAATCCTTGGGCCGGCCAGGGATATGTAGAAGACTTACAACCGGAAATTCAGCGCATGGCGCCCCCGCTTGGGCAAATGCTCACCGAGCGTTTGATTGCTCTGGCCGGATCAGGAGCAGCCATAGAAGCCTATGGTAAGGCTTGCGTTGCTGGAACCGACTGCGAACTTGAACATGCCTCTGCTTTGATTCACACCTTGCAATATGGCAATTTCTACCGCGAAGCCGTTGCTGCAAAAAGTTATCTGGGGTTCACAAATACCCGAGGGCCGGCAAATACCCAGATCGCTATTCCGCTCATGGATAAACACGACACAGGGCGAAGATCGCATTATCTGACGGTACAGTTTTCCATTTATGATGCGCCTGCCGCCGATGAACTTATTGTTGCGCTTGGCGCAGCAACAGGGGGCAGGCCCCATCACCGGATCGGTGACCGGTATTCGGATTTGGCGCGGTTGGGGCGTGATGTCGATAATCCGGCCAACGTGACATAGAAGGCAGCTTTCAATTTCTGCCGTTGGCCATAGGAACCCGCGTTGTTTGGGGGCTTTTTGTGATCGGAAACAGCCCTCAGCCCGTTTAAAAAAGGCCTTACCAATCCATCCCCAATTCGCCCCATTCGAATTAATAATCCGAATTATTGAAAAGTCGTTGTCAAACCTAAAATAGTCGTTGTCAACTTCATTTACTGCGCTTAGCATGGTTAACTGACTAAACAGAAACTGAAGCCAAAATGGCAAATAATAAACCAGGGAGAAAGTTGATGAAAACAATTACAAAGAAGGCAAGGCACCTAGGTCTTGCGGCAAGTGCAGGTCTTGCGCTTAGCTTTGCAGCTGGATCAGCTCAGGCATCTGATTGCGGTGAAATTTCCATTACAGAAATGGATTGGGGATCAGCGATCATTGTGACCCAAGTTGCCAAATTCTTGCTTGAGCAAGGCTACGGCTGTACCGTGCAGATCGTTCCGTCGGCATCAACACCAGCCTTGGCATCAGTGTCCGAAACTGGCGAGCCAGATATCATTACAGAAGTTTGGACCAATTCAGCACCAGCTTATATTCCATTGAAAGAAGACGGGAAAATCAAAGAGCTGACAGAAGTTCTTTCTGATGGTGGTGTTGAGGGTCTGTTTATTCCTGAATATCTGGCCGAAGCGCATCCGGAATTGACCACCATCGCTGGCGTTTTGGCCAATCCTGATCTGGTTGGCAACAGAATGCACAACTGCCCTGTGGGCTGGACCTGTCAGGTTGTAGGCTCGCAAATGGCTGTGGCCGGTGGGTTTGAAGCCGCTGGCATCGAGGACTTTGTGCACGGTTCGGGTGAAACACTCGCCGCCTCTATCGGCTCGGCATACTCATCCAAAGAGCCTTGGTTCGGATACTATTGGTCGCCAAGCACCGTATTGGGTAAATTCCCGATGGTACAGGTTGATTTGGGTCCACATGATCCTTCCGTGCATTCATGTAACGCCGACAAAGAATGTCCAAACCCAACTCTGCAGTCTTGGCCGAGCAGTGTTGTAACCACAGTGGTTACAGACACCTTTGAAGCGTCACATCCAGCAGAAACTGAACTGATGCGCAACCTGTCCTTCAGCAACAAAATGATGAACGGACTTCTAGGTTGGCAGGACGCAAATCAGGCCACTGGTGAAGAAGCGGCTGTCTATTTCCTAACAACACAAAGCGATGTTTGGGGAACTTGGATAAACGATGCCGCCCGCGAAAACCTTGCGGCTCTACTGCAATAATAGCAGTTGAAATAAACAAAAAGAAGGCGCGCCTTAGGTGCGCCTTCCTTAATGAGGGAGCGGACTTTCATGGCTTATTATGATGGCATATTCAATGCTTTAGGGCTTCGAGCTTGGTGTGATGCCGATGCAGGTGGCTCAAACCTGTCAATGGCAAGCCTGTTGGCTAAAACCAAACCCGGAACGGCCGATGATGGGCCGCTGTTTCCGTTTCCGTCCATGGATGAGCTGCATCAGGCTTGCTCGGCTATGCCTCAGTCACGTGATTTCACAGCGTCAGTTGAAGCCGCGTTTCTAGAGGTAAAAGATGTCTTGAAACTGGTTTTGGATCCAATGACCCAACCACTTTCATGGCTTTTAGAATTGGCACTGACTGGTTTTGTATCCGCCCCTTGGTGGATTATTCTGCCGCTTTTATTACTTTTCGTTTGGTATGTGTCGCGCTCTGTTGCGGTCACTGCTTTTGTTACACTATCTTTTGTATTTCTCGGCTTTATCGATCACCTTGAAGCGGCTTTGCAAACGCTCGCTATCATCGGGGTTTGTACCGGCATATGTATTATATTGGGGGTTCCCGTCGGGATTGCGATGGCTAAATCCAACAGCTTGCAAAGGGCCTTGATACCGCTGCTTGATCTTCTTCAGACATTGCCAACCTTTGTCTATCTTATTCCGTTGATCTTTTTGTTTAGCGTGACCGAGCCGAAACTCTATGGCATTGCGATTATTGTGTACGCCATCGTTCCGGTTATTCGGCTTACCGACCTTGGAATACGGCTGGTGGACCGCGATGTGGTCGAGGCCGCAAATGCCTTTGGTATGTCACCAAGACAAAAACTATTCGGCGTTGAGCTGCCGCTCGCGCTGCCTAACATCATGGCCGGTGTGAACCAAACCATCATGATGAGCCTTGCAATGGTAGTCATTGCCTCGCTGGTCTCTGCGCCGGGGCTCGGTGTGCTTGTTCTTCGCGGCATTCGAAATCTGGAACTGGGTGTTGGCCTGATCGCTGGCCTTGGGATTGTGCTTCTTGCCATTATCCTTGACCGCGTGTCCAAAGCCGCCATTGCGCGCGTCTCTTCAGATCAAACACAAACATAGGTACGAGCAATGACCAGCAATGCAAAAATTCAAATTCGTAACCTGTATAAGATTTTTGGTACCGACCCCAAGTCCGCGCTAAAGTTCGTTAAAGATGGAATGAACAAAGACGAATTGCTAGCCAAACACGGACATGTTCTGGGCTTAAATGATATTTCTGTCGACATGCAAGAGGGCGCTATTACCGTGGTGATGGGGCTATCGGGGTCTGGAAAATCCACTTTAATTCGACACATAAACCGTTTAATTGAACCTACAGACGGTCAGGTTTTGATCGATGGCGAGGATGCGTTATTGCTAGGAACCGAGGCATTGCGCGAAAAACGCCGGTCAGATATGTCGATGGTTTTTCAAAAATTTGCACTTTTGCCCCATCGCACTGTACTAGATAATTCCGCACTTCCTTTGGAGGTGCGCGGCGTTGAGCGCGACGAGCGCCGGCGCGCAGCTGCTGGATGGCTTGAAAGGGTTGGTCTTGGCGGGTATGAAAATCATCATCCCAACCAACTGTCTGGCGGTATGCAGCAACGGGTTGGCCTTGCTCGGGCACTCACTTCAAACTCTGACATTATGCTGATGGACGAAGCCTTTTCAGCACTTGATCCACTGATCCGTAGCGATATGCAAAAGCTTTTGCTTGATCTGCATTTAGAATTGAAAAAAACAATTATCTTTATCACCCATGATCTTGATGAGGCTCTGCGTTTGGCCAACCACCTTGTCATTCTAAAAGACGGCGCGATCGTTCAACAGGGCGAACCTCAGGGCATTTTATTGAACCCAGGCGATCCTTATATTGAAGATTTCGTGAGCGACATCAACCGAGCACGTGTTTTGCGTGTTAAATCAATCATGGAAGACACACTCTCCGCCAGTAGCTTTGCGGGTGACATCGAGATGGAAGATAACCTCGAATCTGTGATTGCTCGTTCCGGTGGCGATACCGGACACACCTACAGGGTGGTCAAAAATGGTGAGCCTATGGGTCAGCTTGACATGAAAGCGGTCATGCGCGCGCTAGTGCCACGCGCAGCTTCAGGACCTCGAAGGGTCGCATAGACAGTCAAAATAAACACACTCCTATTTTTTGGCATTTGCGCTGTGTATGAATTTACTGGCTCTAGTGTTCCCGTGCAAATAACAAGAAAGAGCTTATCTTTTCTTCCGCCAAATGTTAGATTCCCCTCGACAGCAATCAATCTTTGCTCTGCTGGCGGCTAGATTTCACTAGGGCACGAACAAGAAAGGTAATTTCATGACTTCTTCTGATCAGATTTTCCGCACGCAAGGGCGCGGCACCATATATAATTCTATCGTTGAAACCGTTGGAAATACCCCGGTTGTCCGGCTCAACAGGATCGCGCCAGAGCATGTAAACATATATGTAAAAATCGAAGCCTTTAACCCTGCGGCCTCGGTTAAGGATCGTCTGGCGCTCAATATAATCGAAGCGGCGGAACGCTCTGGGGATTTAAAACCAGGGCAGACTGTGGTCGAAGCCACCAGTGGCAATACAGGCATTGGTCTGGCAATGGTGTGCGCCGCAAAAGGCTATCCTTTGGTGGTCACAATGGCCGATAGCTTTTCCATCGAACGCCGCAAATTGATGCGCTTTCTGGGGGCTAAGGTTGTTCTGACACCACGCGCTGAAAAAGGCTTTGGCATGTATCAAAAGGCCAAAGAACTGGCCGAAGCCAATGGATGGTTTTTAGCTCATCAATTTGAGACAGCTGCCAATGCAGATATTCATGCCTCGACCACCGGTGCGGAAATCTTAAGTGACTTTAGTGACAAAAAACTGGATTATTTTGTCACTGGCTATGGCACCGGCGGTACCATAACCGGCGTCGCACGCGCTTTGCGTGCATCAAGCCCAGTTACTAAGATCGTTCTGAGTGAGCCCGCGAACGCAGCACTGTTGAGTTCCAAACTAGAACAAGAGCGCAATGCCGCAGGCGAACCCGTCAAAAGCCATCCCGAGTTCCAGCCACACCCAATCCAAGGCTGGACACCAGATTTTATTCCTCTGGTGCTGCAAGAGGCCATCGACAATGCGCTTTATGATGATTTGCTGAAAGTCAGTGGCGATAATGGCATGAAATGGGCCAAACGACTGGCAAGCGAAGAAGGCATTTTCACTGGCGTGTCGGGCGGATCAAGTCTTGCAGTTGCTATTGAGGTCGCCGCTAAGGCGTCCGCTGGCTCAAATATACTATGCATGTTGCCAGATACCGGCGAGAGGTATTTATCAACACCGCTATTTGATGGCATTGAGGAAGAGATGTCAGCCGATGAAATTGCTTTATCGCAATCTACCCCCGGGTATCAATTGGGCTAAAGCCAGGATGATCGATTAGCCCTATTTTTTCTTTCATCAAAGATTAGTCATTGGTGTCAGCTGGGCCATACAAAATATAGGTTTTGACTTGGCCGGCACCCTTGACCGTAATTTCGCCTCTTAGTTCTGTTTTATAAGTGTCTTTAACAGCCTCATAAAAATTCTCACTGATTTGAATTTGATTGGGAATGCCGGTGGATTCCATGCGACTAGCCATATTCACACTTTCACCCCAGAGATCATAGATGAATTTTGAAGTGCCAATAACGCCAGCAACCACTGGTCCGCAGTGCAGCCCAACACGCATTTGCATTTTGGTTCCATTGCGGCGGTTGAACTCATCCAGCTTACCAAGAATATCTAATGCCAATTCTGCCATAACCTGAGGATGATTTTCATTGGGCGTTGGCAGGCCGCAAACCGCCATATAGGCATCACCCATCGTTTTGATTTTCTCTACGCCAAGCTCTTTTGCGACCTCGTCAAAGGATCCAAACAATTCATCCAGCATGGTCAAAACCGCCATCGCGGGCATGCCCTTGGACCACGCGGTAAAGCCTACGAGATCGGTAAAGATAATGCTCGCGCTGGGATAGGCATCTGCAATGTTGGACTCACCGCTTTTTAGACGCTCCGCGATCGGGGGCGGAAGTACATTGAGCAATAATTTGGTATTTTCCTCAACTTGCTGCTCTATTGCCGCGAGTTGGTCACGCAAATTGACCACCATCTGATTAAAGTTTTCGGTCAATAGACCTATTTCATCTTTGGATTTCACCGGCATCTCAACCTTTGTATTGCCGGAACTTACCTCTTCAGCAGCCCCTGCCAACGCTCTAATGGGACCAATAAACCGTCCGGCGACCAAGGCCGCGATAAGACCAACTCCAAGGGCTATTACCACTGCAGACAGAGCAAGGCTCTGACTTAGTTTTACACCGGCGCAAACGCTTCAGCGGCATCAATTTCCGAGATTACGGCCCATTGGTCATCACCATATTTTAGTGGCGTGTACGAGCTTAGAACAGAAATACCCCGATAATCGTCAATAATTGCTGTTTCGGTTTTGCCGGATAAGGCCTGTGTTTGAACATTTTGTAATAGAATCGAAGTATCAAAATTGTCCAATTGCTTGATCGTCTTTTCGGGATAGAAAGGCCTCGAAGCGCGTCGAAATACCCATCGCGATCTTCGATCAAAAACCGCGATACACTACGCATTGATCCATCCGAGCCCACCAAATAAGTTTCGCCAGAATTGCCTAACCCGTCATTGATCCAATTTTTCCCGCCGGTCATGATTTCATTAATCTGGTCCACGGGAAGCTGGAAAACCAAAACCCCAACCCGTGTGTCCCCCTCGAATATCGGGCTGCCCACAAAAGCGGCCGGCGCTCCATAAGAAGGTTCATAGTATTTAAAGTCAGTAAATTTTACAGCGTCGGGAGTTTTCAGTTCTCGTACCGCCTGAAATGCATCTGCAATGTTTGATCGGCTAAATGCACCTGTTGTCAAGCTGGTGGCATAGTCGGTTTCCTTGAATACCGAATAGATGATTTCACCGGTTTCATCATCGATGAGAAAAATATCATAATAGCCAAATTTTTGCAGATAACTTCTGAAAATGGCGTGATATTTTTCATGAACTGCACTATAGGCGCTACCGTCCTGAGCATTATTCATCTCGTCTTTGCTGCCCACCGGTGCTGCGTTTTTAGCAATATAATGGTGCTGTAAACATATAGCGACATCTGAATTTGGCAAAAACTGGTCAAGCTAGTGGGTTTCACGCGATCCTTTTTCAAGCCTTGGCAGAAATTCACTCTCATAATAGCTAAAGAGTGGACTTCCGGCTTTAACCATTTTTGTGGTTCCCTTTGCTGCCGCCAATTCCTGCGATAATGCCGTAAACGCAGATTTATATTCCTGCATCGCATCAATTGTCATCCGGCTTTGCGAAAGAGTTTGTATTTGGGCTTCGATAAACCCAAGATAATTATGCATTTGGTTGCTTTTGATCGCCCGGATTGCAGTCAATTGATTAAATGAAAACTCTTCTAGAGCACGCTTACCGTTCTGATAACTCATCCAGCCAGTAACCAAGCTGATGCTAAAACATATTATCAATAAGAAACTTATTGCCTTGGGTGCAACTTTCCATTGGATCATAAAAAATAGCCTGATTTCGTCGATTTTTACATTTAAACGGGGGATATTTAAATAATCCCCGCAACTTGTGAACTTGCAGAAAGTTTGTCGATTTTAGTTATTTTCTGTCAACCCGACAACGATCACCCCTATCCTAAAATACTAGACAAAAGATAGGCGCCGATACCAAATAGGCCTGCGGGGGTAAAAAGACCGGATCTTATAGATCTGGGTCTTATAGATACGGTGGATTATACTGCCAGAGGATGGCTTCGCCCAATTGGCTGATAAACTGGCTTCTAACTCACAGAACCCTCAGCGGCCTGCTTGCTTTGGGCAATGACCACTCCAAGCGCAAGAATACAAGCACCGACCGCCTGTATCCAATTCCAATCATGACCAAACATCACCAAAATCAACATCACATAAAAAGGCGTGGCATTAAGGTGAAAAGAGGCCACTGCAATGCCGATTTGACCAACACCTTTTATCCATAAAAGCTGTGAGATCGCCAACGCACCCCAAGCATAAATCAACAGCAGTATAATCTCGAAAGCCACGGGCCCCGGGATATGGGTTGCCGGCATGTTGAAAACAAGGGCTGCGCCAAATGCGATGGCGCAAAAACCAAACATTCCACCAGTGGTGACAGTGGTACGCGCAAGCGGTGTCAGGTCAGGAAAATGTTTCACCGTTGCCCGCGACCCCCAAGCAAAAAACGACGTCGCCAACAATCCGATAAGCAACCCCCAGCCAAACCGTAGATCGCCTAATTCTGCGTTGGTGGCTACAAATCCGCCGCATAAAACCAGCGCGACTGCGCCAAGAAACCTTTTGGTTAATTGCCTTTTGTCTAAAATGACTTCTAGAACGACTGCAAAAATGGGCATCGTAGCGGCGGCCAGAGCCGCGGTGACCGCATTGGTTAGATATTGCGTGACCAGCAAAAGCAATGACCCGATACCAAAACCGATGGCCCCCACCCAAAACCCTTGCACCCAAGGCAAGCGGCGCAGGGTATTTAGACCTTGCGCTCTTGCCAAAAGGCCAATCAGCAAAGCCAAAGCCAATCCATTTCTGATGGTGATCAGTGAAATAATACCCCAGGTTTCTAAAAGCTGCTCAGCGGCTGGAAATCCAAACGCAAAAATGCCGACAGCTGCCATGCATTGCAAATTGCCTGACACGCTTGGCGGTAAGTACTTTTGTTTTTCATGTGCAGCAGTGTAAACCATGACGCCGAACTCAATAAGTGGTCCAGCCATAAGTAGTATTGGATTTGGGAAAAACTACGCGCGTTAAACCGACATCAAGGTCGTTTTTGACTTAGAAGGGAAAATTGCGCGCTGCAAGCAGTTGATCAAAAATCCATAAGCGCCATCAGGCCGCTTTTAACAGGCCTGATGGTCACATAAGATATGGGTCAGGAAACATCTCTGTAGTTGATTTCTTTTTTGTCTTCCCCCGTGCGCCCCCGGCGAATAAACAGACGGTTCAAAGCATTTATATAAGCTTTAGCACTAGCCACCACGGTATCCGTATCTGCCGATTGACCCGTGGCAATGTTACCATCTTCTTCCATCCGAACTGAAACTGTCGCCTGCGCGTCTGTTCCCTCGGTCACGGCATGCACCTGATAGAGCTGCAAATGCGCTTGATGGCTGTAAAGTGATTTGACCGCATTAAACGTCGCATCCACAGGGCCGTCGCCGGTGGCGGTTGTTGATAGATCTTTGCCGCCAATCACCAAAGTCATCTGCGCTTCTTGCGGACCGTCCGTGCCGCAAACAACCCGCAGGGATTTCAGCGTCAGGTGATCATTTTCGGCATCCTCGCCTGCTTGCATCAGTGCGATAAGATCGTCGTCATAGACTTCCTTTTTGCGGTCCGCAAGCTCCTTGAAGCGTACAAACACATCTTTGAGCTGGTTATCTGCCAGCTTATAGCCCAAATCTTCGAGCTTTGAGCGCAGCGCCGCGCGGCCCGAATGTTTGCCCATCACCAAATTTGTGGCGGCAAGTCCAACATCTTCTGGGCGCATAATTTCAAAGGTTTCCGCATTCTTCAGCATGCCATCCTGATGGATGCCGCTTTCATGGGCAAACGCATTTTTGCCAACAATCGCTTTGTTGAACTGTACTGCAAACCCCGAAACCGCTGCCACACGGCGTGAGATATTCATGATCTTTGCGGTGTCGATATCGGTATAATAGGGCATGATATCGCTGCGCACTTTAAGCGCCATCACCACTTCTTCTAACGCGGTATTGCCGGCTCTTTCGCCCAGACCATTTATGGTGCATTCGATCTGCCGCGCACCGCCGTCCACCGCAGCAAGGGCATTGGCGGTCGCCATGCCCAGATCATTGTGGCAATGGGTGGCAAATATCACCTCATCCGCCCCCGGCACCCGGTCAATCAGCATGCGGATAAGATCGGCGGACTCGGCAGGTGCTGTATAACCCACCGTATCGGGGATATTGATGGTTGACGCGCCGGCTTTAATTGCGATTTCCACAACCCGGCACAAATAATCGGTTTCGGTGCGGGTGGCGTCCATCGGGGACCATTGCACATTATCACAAAGGTTGCGGGCATGGGTGACGGTATCGTGAATGCGCTCGGCCATCTGGTCCATATCTAAATTGGGGATCGCCCGATGCAGGGGCGATGTGCCAATAAAGGTATGGATACGGGGTTTCTTGGCTTGTTTCACCGCATCCCAGCAGCGATCGATATCGCCGAAATTTGCCCGTGCCAAACCGCATATAACCGCGCTTTTGCTGCGCTCGGCGATTTCGGAAACGGCGTTAAAATCACCCTCTGATGCAATTGGAAAGCCGGCCTCGATAATATCGACGCCCATTTCATCTAGCAGCTCGGCAATTTCTAGCTTTTCGTCATGGGTCATAGTTGCGCCGGGGCTTTGCTCGCCGTCGCGCAGTGTTGTGTCAAAAATTACAACGCGGTCTTTGGTATCTTTTTGTGTCATGGTTTGATCTCTTTGTCGTCTCTATCTAAGCGTGGGGTGCGATATTTGCCTCCTCTGAGCGGACGCACCGGTTAACGGCACGCTCAGAGGCAGCTTAGGAGATCTAGGCCAAGCGCCATTTCTCTGCGCAAAGCAGCAAAATGAGTGGATATTTGGCCGTCGGTCATCATGAGAGCAACTATACAAGCAATTCCCTAAATGAAAAGCTGGAAATAACCAATTACGGTGATGTTTTTCAGAGTGTTGTCGAAAAACAGCTTTTCGTTGATACCAAAAATCTTTGGAGATTACTGCGGTTCTATCTGCAACGGCGCGCGGGAGCGGGCGCGCTGCAACTCGATCAAGCCCAGCGTGGTCCAGCCGACAAAGTTGGTTTCAACCGTATCGCTGCGGAGTGCCGCGCGAAAGACGGTTTCCAATTGCCGCCGGTCTTTTTTGGGCATAGGCGCGGGGTCAATGACAATTTGACCGCCCAGACCTCTGAGCCGCAACTGACGCGGTAGATCGCGGGCCATGGCGATATTGGCCTTAAGTCCGGCTGCGGGCGAGCCATCTTTTCCCGTATTGACATCAACCGCAACAAACGCGCGGGTTGGCTCAATTGAATAAGATCCGCCATGGATTGAAACATCCGCGCTTTTAAGCGCGTCAATCTGATCCAGCACCCCATGATCCGCAAAACAGCCCGCTTCGGTTTCAATCTGTGCCGGCGCGCTCCAATCGCGCCAGGCTTGCTCATGTGCCCCGTCCGCATCCAGCAATACCGCAACCTGCTGGATTTCATCTTCAAGAACCTGGCTTACCAACTTCAAAACAGCGCGTGCATCATCGGCGATGTCTTCTGGATCTGCCTCGGCGCAGGATGACCGCAGGATCATCCCATAGGCCGGCGGGCCAATAGTTTCATGGATCAGCTGCAAAAGTGCATCGCGCCGGCCTTCCTCGCGGATACTGCGCGAGATATTTAGCCCGGGGGCTGTGGGGGTGACAATAACATAGCGGCTTTTGAACAAAAGCTTACTAGTGACAGGAATGGCTTTGCCGGGTTCTGCATAACCTGTCACCTGCACCAAAAGCGTCTGTTTTGGCGAAAGCCCTTTTACATGGCGCAAAAAACCGGGCCCGTCGGGCGTGTTTAAAAAAACGCCCCCTTGGCCTTTGATCGGGCGGTCAACCTGGGCACGATAAATTGTGCCGGGGCCGGGCGCATCTGTGTCGACCAGCAAATCTTGCAATTGACCATCTGTGACCAGCGCTGCTGCTGGCCGACCGCCCAGTTGATCAAGAAATATAGATGTGCCCTTCATGTGCCAGCCTGCAAAATTGGATAACCAGCCGATTGCAACAGGGTTGCTGTTTCTGCCAAAGGCAGCCCAACAATGGCGCTAAAAGATCCGCTGATCCATGGGATAAACGCGGATGCGGGTCCTTGAATTGCATAGCCTCCGGCTTTGCCCTGCCAATCGCCAGTGTCGAGATAGCTGTCAATTTCGCTTTTGGACAGACGTTTAAAACGCACGGCACTGACCACGTCGCGCTGCCAAATCTTGTCGCCTTTTCGCAAAGCTATTGCGGTGATCACCCGGTGGCGCCGTCCGGACAGCACCTGCAAAAACTCCGCCGCCTGCTCAGGCGTTTCTGGCTTGCCTAAAATCCGGCGGCCAAGGGAAACGGTTGTATCGCCGCAGAGCACCAAATCATCAGCGGCGCTCGGCACCGCAACAACTTTGGCCTGTGAAATGCGGCTGCAATAGTGGCGCGGTACTTCGTTGGCATGCGGCGTTTCATCAATATCCGGCGGACATATTTCATCCGGAATGACCCCGATCTGCGCCAGCAATTCAAGGCGGCGCGGACTTGCAGATCCCAGAACAAGTTTCAAAAGGTTATTTGAACCGGTAGTTGATGCGTCCTTTGGTAAGATCATAAGGGGTCATTTCAACCTGTACCTTATCACCTGCCAGAACGCGGATTCGGTTTTTGCGCATTTTTCCTGCCGTGTGCGCGATAATCTCATGGCCGTTTTCCAACTCGACCCGAAATGTCGCATTAGGCAGGAGTTCCTTGACGACACCGGGAAATTCGAGCGTATCTTCCTTGGCCATAGTTTCTCCTATAATCTGACTGTGCCCACGTTTGTGGATGCCGCCCTAAATGTATTGATTTGGACATAATTTCAAGCCTTCATTCGCAACGGTGGTTTATCTGTTGCTAAGCAGCACCTTACAACATTTCTATGAGCCTTTT
>CBFHXE010000061.1:13683-15769 GCA_965659715.1 uncultured Paracoccaceae bacterium
TCGGCTGCCAAATCAAATAGTGCCAACCTGGTAAAATAGCGATCCAAAACTGTGCCAGCAGCAGATTCCAGTCGCATTCCGAAAGTTCCACTTGTAGAGTTGTCAGAGTGAGAACTTTTTGATTGGCTGATCATGCATGAAAAGGCAAGCGAGGGCGTGAATGAATTGGGATGAGTATGCCGCATGGGGCAAGAAAATATCAGACTGGGGCGCTGCCTATCATCAAAACCTACGCGATCGGCCCGTCCGAGCACAGGTCGCGCCCGGTGATACGGCAGAATTGCTTGAGGCATCAGCGCCTGAAACCGGCGAAGATATGGGCACTATTTTGGAAGATTTTGAGCGTGTGGTAATGCCCGGCATCACCCATTGGCAACACCCCCGCTTTTTCGCCTATTTTCCCTCAAACGCAACGCCGCCTACGATATTGGCAGATTTTCTGGTGTCCACCATGGCGGTGCAATGCATGCTTTGGCAAACCTCTCCTGCGGCCACGGAAATGGAAACTCGGATGATGGAGTGGCTGCGCCAGGCCATCGGCTTGCCCGGCAGTTTTTCCGGGGTGATCCAAGACAGCGCCTCTTCTGCCACGTTAGCCGCAGTTTTAACCATGCGCGAGCGCTCCCTGAAGTGGCAGGGCAATGAAGATGGTTTATCCCAGCACCCAAAGCTGCGGATCTATTGTTCCGGTGAAGCTCATAGTTCGATTGACCGGGCCGTATGGGTGGCAGGCATCGGCAGTGATAACATTGTGCGCATACCCGCGAGCGGTGCGCATCGCGCAATGGATCCCGAAGGTCTGCGGCAAGCGGTCAAAAATGACCTTGCGGCCGGTCATCTGCCTATTGGCGTGATCGCCTGCACCGGGGCTACTGGCATGGGGGCCTGCGATGATATTGCCGCTGTAATTGATGTTGCCCAAAACTTTGATCTTTATGTTCATGTTGATGCGGCTTGGGCCGGATCAGCCATGATCTGCCCGGAATTCAGATCGCTTTGGGAGGGTGTGGAAAAAGCAGACAGCGTTGTTTTCAACCCGCATAAATGGTTGGGCGTCCAATTTGACTGTTCTGCGCATTTTTTGAAAAACCCCGAGGATCTGGTGCGCACTTTGGCAATCCAACCCGAATACCTTAAAACCCACGGACAAGAGGGCTTTATCAACTACTCTGAATGGTCCATCCCGTTGGGACGCAGATTTCGGGCGCTTAAGATTTGGTTTTTGTTGCGCAGCTATGGTTTGGACGAATTGCGAAACCGTATTCGCAACCATGTCAAATGGGCCAATGATATTGCAGATCAATTGCGTGCCACACCGGGGTTTGAAATTGTCACCGAGCCGATACTATCGCTCTTCACCTTTCGCTATCTGCCAAATGGATCAGGCGATCTAGATGAAATTAATCAATCTTTGGTGGATCACATTAATGACGATGGTCAGATATACCTGACACAAACCAATATTGACGGGGCCAAGGTCATTCGGTTTCAAGTTGGCCAATTTGATACCACTCAAGAGGATTTGCAAACGGCCTACAAAGTGATTTGCGACACCGCGCAGCAATTTGATCCATAAGTTTTTTGCTCTTTTCAAGAGTTAAGCACATTATTTGAGGACGTTAGCCGACGTTGCAAATTTCTCACTCTTAAAATAGCACCCTGTTGATTATTCTTATTTTTCTTGCTTTCTGCCTTGCAAACCAGCATATAGCCTGTGCGACGTTACGACTATCGACCCACTGCTCCTTTTCGGCCCAGTCATTCGATCATGTACTGACAGAGCCGCGCTGCCGCATTCTGCGGGCAGATTTTTAAGGAGAAGACCCAATGGCAAATGGGACAGTAAAGTGGTTCAACACCACAAAAGGCTATGGATTTATCGCACCTGAAGGCGGTAGCAAAGACGTTTTCGTGCACATTTCAGCAGTTGAACGCTCTGGACTTACAGGCCTTGCAGATGATCAAAAAGTTACTTTTGATATCGAACCGGGCCGTGATGGCCGCGAATCAGCCGTGAATATCGCACTGGCTTAATCGCAAATATAAAAGATAAGCGGGCGCCTCGGCGCCCGAACTAATATTCAGA
>CBFHXE010000062.1:0-15378 GCA_965659715.1 uncultured Paracoccaceae bacterium
CAAGGATTTTATCCTAAATGAAATGACGGAAGCCCTAGCCGAAAGCAGCGATTATCACGCTCGGCGCGCCGCACTGCGCAAATGGAATGCATCGAGCCGCATTTTGAAAAAGGGTCTGGCGCTGGCGCCGGTGAAGTTTGGCATCTCTTTTACGCTGAGCCATCTTAATCAGGCTGGCGCGTTGGTGCATGTGTATCAAGACGGCACCATTAGGATGAACCACGGCGGCACTGAAATGGGTCAAGGGTTGTTTCAAAAAGTGGCGCAAGTGGCCGCACAAAGCTTTGGCGTTTCGATTGAACAGGTCAAAATCACCGCTACAGACACAGCCAAGGTTCCCAACACATCGGCAACAGCCGCCAGTTCGGGCAGTGATTTAAACGGGATGGCAGTCAAACAGGCTTGCGACGTTATTTCCGGCCGTATGGCAGAGTTCTTGGCGCAAAAATACCAAACCAAAGTGCAGGATATTCGTTTTCAAGAAGGAGCGGTGCACATCGGTGCCATGAAGCTGTCTTTCGCAGAAGCCTGCAAAATCTGCTACGAAAACCGCATTAGCCTTTCGTCCACCGGGTTTTACAAAACACCGGATTTATCATGGGACCGGATCAAGGGGTCGGGCCGCCCGTTTTATTACTTTGCCTATGGGGTGGCGGTCAGCGAAGTGGTGATCGACACGCTGACCGGTGAAAACCGTATTTTGCGTGCAGATATTTTACATGATGTTGGCAGCAGCCTCAATCCGGCGCTGGATATTGGCCAAATTGAAGGCGGTTATGTGCAAGGTGCCGGTTGGCTCACAACAGAAGAACTGGTGTGGAACCCCAAAGGCAAATTGCTCACACATGCTCCATCGACCTATAAAATTCCTGCGATCAGCGATCGTCCGGATATATTCAATGTTGCGCTGTGGAACGCACCGAACCCAGAGCAGACAATTTATCGGTCCAAAGCGGTTGGAGAGCCGCCTTTGATGCTTGGCATTTCAGTTCTGATGGCGCTAAGCGATGCGCTGTTGAACTGCGGCAAAAGCTATCCTGCGCTGGATGCGCCGGCCACGGCCGAGCAAATCCTTATGTCTATCGAAAGGATGCGCCATGGGGTTTGACCGCGCAGCCCTAGAACAGCTGATCGCGCGCCATGGGCCGGTGGCGCGCATTGTTGTGGCCCGCACCAAAGGCTCTGTTCCGCGCGGGCCTGGTGCGGCCATGCTGGTATGGCAAGGCGGCCAAAGTGGCACGATTGGCGGCGGGGCTTTGGAATACCAAGCCACTGCGCACGCGCGCCAAGAATTGGCCGTGAATAGTGTCAAAAGCAAAAGGCTGTCATCGCATCCCTTGGGCCCCGAGTTGGGACAATGTTGCGGTGGATACGTGGAGCTTCTGACAGAAGTTTTCACCAAGCACAATTTACCTCAAAAAGAGGCTTTGCTCTTTGCGCGCGCGGTTGAAGCCAACGCCGATAAAGCCGCGCCTCTGGCCGTTACACGCGCCACCTCTTTGGCGCGCAGTCAGGGGGAGGCGCCAACCGCACGTTTGATAGATGGCTGGATGATCGAACCACTTACGGGCGCTGCCCAGCCGTTGTGGATTTGGGGCGCTGGCCATGTAGGGCGGGCTTTGGTGCAAATATTGGCGCCTTTGAATGAGCTTGAAATTATCTGGGTTGACACGGCAAAAGACCGATTTCCACAAAATGTTCCAACGGGTGCGACAGTTCTTCCTGTCGCTGATCCGGCGGCAGCATTGCGCCATGCGCCTGCCGGCAGTGCCCATCTTATAGTGACCTATTCTCATGCATTGGACTTTGAGCTATGCCATCAGCTTTTGACCCATAAGTTTAACTGGGCTGGGTTAATTGGGTCGGCCACGAAATGGGCAAGATTTCGGCGAAGGTTGCAGGCCTTGGGTCATTCAGATGCACAAATAAGCCGCATCATTTGTCCGATAGGGCGGCCAGAGTATGGAAAACAGCCCGCCCAGATTGCCATCGGTGTGGCGGCTGATTTATTAGAGCTAAAACAAGTGCAAGCCAACGAGCAAGGGAGAAGAGCGTGAGCGACGCTTTGTTAACAATCAATGATGTCACCAAGGCCTATCCAGGGGTTGTGGCCAATGACGCCGTGTCCTTTGACATCGGTCAGGGTGAAGTGCATGCGCTTTTGGGTGAAAATGGCGCTGGTAAATCCACCTTGGTGAAAATCATCTATGGATTGGTCAAACCTGACAGGGGTGCGATGGTTTTTTCAGGCACTCCTTTTGCGCCAGCTGAACCACGTGTAGCCCGCGCAGCAGGCGTTGGTATGGTGTTTCAACATTTTTCACTTTTTGATGCGCTTACTGTGGCCGAAAATATCGCCCTTGGTATGGAAAATCCACCGGCGCAGCGTGATCTTGCAAGCCAGATTTCCGAAGTGTCGCAAGCCTATGGTTTGCCGCTCGACCCATGGCGGACTGTCGGGAGCCTTTCAGCGGGTGAGCGGCAGAGGGTCGAAATTATTCGCTGCCTGCTGCAAGACCCAAAACTGCTCATTATGGATGAACCCACGTCGGTTTTAACCCCGCAAGAGGTCGAGATTCTTTTCACCACCCTGCGTCAGCTTAAATCCGAAGGCACATCGATCCTCTATATCAGTCACAAGCTAGAGGAAATTCGCACCCTTTGTGATACCGCAACGATCTTGCGGCGCGGCCAAAAAGTGGCCACATGCACGCCTGCAGAGACCACAGCGCGGGCACTGGCCGAAATGATGGTGGGCGCTAGCTTTGAAGCGCCGCTAAAGCAAGCCGGTAAAGTTGGAGATGTCGGGCTTGAGGTGTGTGGGCTGTCGATGCCTGCGCTTGATACCTTTGGCACTGCCTTAAAAGACGTCAGTTTTTCTGTACACGCCGGCGAGGTGCTTGGGTTGGGGGGCGTGGCCGGAAATGGTCAGGACGAAATGCTGTCGGCGCTTTCGGGCGAACGCACCTGTGCAAAAAATATGGTCCAGATGGGCGGGAAGGGGATTGGGCATTTTGGCCCTGTTGATCGCCGAGCCTTGGGGCTTTTTAGCGCTCCTGAAGAGCGACTTGGCCATGCAGCAGCGCCCAATATGAGCTTGATTGAAAATGCCGTGATGACCGGTGCAAAACGGCAGTCACTGGTGCGAAACGGATTTGTGAATTGGGCCAAGGCAAAAAACTTTACCAAAGATATCATCGCCCAATTTGATGTCCGCACGCCCAGCGCCGGCAATGCGGCCCGGTCCTTGTCCGGCGGCAATTTGCAAAAGTTTGTCATCGGCCGTGAAGTGCTGCAAAACCCGGATGTGCTGGTGGTCAATCAACCCACATGGGGTGTTGATGCCGCGGCCGCCGCGGCCATTCGCCAAGCCCTGCTTGATTTGGCCAGTCAGGGCGCGGCGATTATTGTCATTTCGCAAGACCTTGATGAACTTTTGGAAATCAGTGACCGCTTCGGGGCGCTCAATGCCGGAGTGCTGTCTGATATATTGCCAACCGCAGATTTGAGCCTTGATCAAATTGGCCTAATGATGGGCGGCGCAACACCGCAGGAGGCGGCCCAATGATCCGGCTGGAAAAACGACTTGAACCTTCGCGTATGATGACGGCTGTGACACCTGTGATTGCTGTGGTTTTAACCATGATTGTAGGCGGTATTATGTTTGCCTTGCTTGGCAAGCCGCCGTTTGAGGCGATTAGAATTATCTTTTGGGATCCACTTTTTGATCCAAACTTTTCTTCTTACTCTCGGCCACAGCTTTTGGTGAAAGCGGGCCCATTGATCTTAATTGCGATTGGCCTCTCGCTTGGATTTCGTGCTGGGATTTGGAATATTGGTGCAGAAGGCCAGTATATCATCGGTGCGATTTGTGGCGCTGGCGTGGGATTGGCGTTTTATCCGACCGAAAGCTGGATGATCTTTCCTTTGATGGTGCTGGCAGGTGGATTAGGAGGCTGGCTTTGGGCTATGATCCCCGCGGTTTTGAAGACCCGTTTTAACACCAATGAGATCTTAGTTTCGCTCATGCTGGTTTATGTTGCTGAAGCGATCCTCGCCTCGGTAAGCCAAGGTTTATTGAAAAATCCGGACGGAATGGGGTTTCCCGGATCGCGCAATTTACAGCAATACCCCAGTGCCGCCAATACCGAGCTCATAGCAAACTCTGGTATGCATTGGGGGGTAGTTAGCGCATTTATTGTTGTAATTTTTGCTTATATCCTTTTGACGCGCCACATCAGTGGATTTCAAATTCGACTAACAGGAGAAGCGCCCCGCGCTGCGCGATTTGCAGGGGTAAAGCCCGCACGTGTCATTGTGCTTTGCCTTGGAATATCAGGCATGCTCGCCGGACTGGCGGGTTTGTTCGAGGTGTCTGGCCCATCAGGTCAGATCACCATCGACTTCAACACAGGCTATGGGTTTACGGCCATTATTGTTGCCTTTCTTGGGCGCTTGCATCCCTTAGGTATTCTGCTTGCGGGGTTGCTCATGGCTTTGACATACATCGGCGGTGAGCTTGCGCAGCTGATGCTTGGGCTTCCAGGGGCCTCGATCCAGTTATTTCAGGGGATGCTGTTGTTTTTCTTGCTCGCAACCGATGTTTTCACCAATTTCCGAATTCGCTTAGGGGAGGCCTCCTGATGGACTTTTCCAGTATAAACCCCTTCTTGCTTATTGCCTCTTTGATGGTGTCGGCGACACCGATCCTTTTGGCTGCGATTGGAGAAGCCGTCGTGGAAAAGTCCGGGGTGCTTAACCTTGGTGTCGAAGGCATGATGATTACAGGCGCAGTGGTCGGGTTTGTGATTGCAGTCAACACCGGCAGCCCGGCGCTAGGATTCCTATGCGCTGCACTGGCTTCTGCAGTGCTGTCGCTCAGTTTTGGGTTTTTAACCCAAATTTTGCTAACCAATCAGGTGGCAACCGGTTTGGGGCTGACCTTGGTTGGACTGGGCCTGTCAGCATTGATTGGCAAACCCTATGAGGGGATGAAGTCGCCCACCCTTCCTTCGCTTGATATTCCGCTGCTGTCTGATCTTCCGGTCTTTGGGATAATGCTGTTTTCCCATGATGCGATCGTTTATCTGTCGATCCTTTTGGTGGCGGCTGTGTGGCTGGTTTTGACCCGTACCCGAATTGGATTGGTTTTGCGGGCGGTAGGTGAAAACCACGATGCCGCTCATGCCCTTGGTTATAAAGTGGTCCGTGTCCGATTGTTGGCAATTATGTTCGGGGGCGCGTGCAGTGGATTGGGCGGCGCTTATATCAGCCTCGTACGTGTGCCGCAGTGGACCGAAGGCATGACCGCTGGTGCCGGATGGATCGCTTTGGCGATTGTGGTATTTGCCAGCTGGAAACCTTGGCGGGTGTTGCTTGGTGCTTATTTATTTGGCGGCGTTACTGTTTTACAGCTCAATCTCCAAGCGGCTGGTCTGGCTATACCAGTAGAGTACTTGTCGATGTCACCATATCTGATAACAATAGCGGTGCTTGTATTCATTTCGGCCCGTGGCAATCAAGGCGCGCCCGCCTCGCTGGGACGGCCGTTTCACGCCTCATCCTGAGGCACTCAACTGAACAGGGAGATGTTCATGAAAATAAAATCGCTTTTAACAACTGCTGCCGTAGTGTTCGGTGTAGGCTCAGCGGCCCTCGCCGCAGACGTCAAGGTTGGCTTTGTCTATGTCGGACCAATTGGAGATGGCGGCTGGACATATGAACATGACAAAGGCCGGCTTGCCGTCGAAGAAGCCTTTGGAGATCGTGTGGAAACCATTTACCAAGAAATGGTGCCGGAAGGCGCTGACAGTGAGCGGGTGATGACTCAGATGGCCTTGCAGGGTGCTGACCTTATCTTTACCACCTCATTTGGCTATATGGACCCGACAATCAACGTGGCGAAAAAATTCCCCGACGTAAAATTTGAGCACGCCACAGGCTACAAACGTGCTGAAAACGTATCGGTTTATTCTGCCCGGTTTTATGAAGGTCGTGCAATCCAAGGCCATATTGCGGGTAAAATGACCAAGACCAATAAAATCGGTTATATTGCTTCGTTCCCGATCCCCGAAGTGATCCGCGGTATCAACAGTGCCTATATTCACGCCAAGAGAGTGAATCCAGATGTCGAGTTCAACATCATTTGGGCCTACACATGGTTTGATCCACCCAAAGAGGCGGACGCGGCCAAAGCGCTGATTGAACAAGGTGCCGACGTTATTTTGCAGCACACGGACTCAACCGCTCCGCAAGCTGCGGCTGAAAAAGCTGGCAATGTCATCACCTTTGGGCAGGCGTCGGATATGGGTGAATATGCGCCAATGCCGCGCGTCAGCTCAATCATCGACGATTGGGGTCCTTATTATATCGCGCGTACCCAAGCCGTGCTCGATGGCACTTGGGAAAGTGTTGACACGTGGGATGGTATCCGTGAAGGCATGGTTGGTATTGGTGAAATATCCGATGCGGTTCCAGCCGACGTGAAAGCTGAAGCACTGGCTATGATTGATGCAATTGCAGCAGGGGATTATCATCCGTTCACTGGCCCGATCAACAAGCAAGACGGATCACCGTGGTTGGCTGACGGCGAAGTTTCCGAGGATGGGCCATTGCTGGGCATGAACTTTTATGTTGAAGGTTTAACCGGCGACGTGCCTCAGTAATCAGCTCTGGGCGTTGAATTGTAACCAACGAAACGCCTAAAGATGTTGACCTTAGTGAAAGGCCTCGGTCAGCGGGGCCTTTTGCACCTTTAGATATCCTTCTTTAGAAAATGCGCATGACAGATCTTTTTGCGGTTGATGGAACGCCTGTTGGACGTTTTGCCTTTGGCACCATGCAGTGGGGCGAGGGGGCTGATCCAATTGAATCCGAGACGCTTTACAATATGTGCCGAGATGCCGGCATCATTCATTTTGATACCGCTCATGTTTATACATCCGGCTTAGCCGAAACGCTTTTGGGAGGCTTTGCGGCGCAGAACCGCGAAGAGCTATTTGTGGCCACAAAGGTCGGCTATACCGGCGGCGCTGGGTGCGATACGATCCTCAAGCAGTTTGATATCAGCCGGCAGCGGCTAAAGATGGATATGGTTGATGTGCTGTATTTGCATCGCTTTGACCCCGAAACGGCGCTTGATGAAACGATCGAAACATTCGCAATGCTGCGGGATCAGGGCAAAATCCGCCACTTTGGTCTATCGAATTTTGCCGCTTGGCAGGTTATGAAAGCGGCTTCGATAGCAGCACGGTTTGACCTAAAAATAAGCATCCTACAACCAATGTATAGCCTGATCAAACGTCAGGCTGAGGTCGAGATTTTGCCAATGTGCGCTAGCGAAGGGATAGCTGTTGCTGGCTATTCTCCGCTTGGAAGCGGTTTGCTTAGTGGCAAATATAAGCGCGGTGAAACGGGCCGGCTGAGCCAGAATGAACGCTATGCCGCCCGCTATAATGACCCGCAAATGTACGCTGCAGCGGATGCGCTTGGGGTGCTTGCGGAAAAGCTTCACACCCATCCAGCAACGCTTGCCGTTGCATGGGCGGCGCATCACCCAGCGGCACCAATGCCGATTATATCTGCTCGCAACACCGATCAGTTGAAACCATCGCTTGAAGCACTGCATTATACTATGGATGATGCTCTTTATGCCCGTCTTGCCGCTCTTATGCCCGGCCCGCCCCCGGCCACTGACCGATTGGAGGAAACATGACTGACATTGCTATCATCGGAGGCGGCATCGCAGGGCTTTCCGTCGCAGCGCGTCTTGCACCGCACGCAGACGTGATACTGCTCGAGGCAGAAGATCAGCTCGGCTATCACGCCAGCAGTCGCTCGGCTGCCGTTTTCATAGAAAAATACGGAAATGCCGTGGTTCGGGCTCTGAACAGTGCAAGTGTTCCATATTTGAAAACCGCTGCCGGCGGCGTGCTGGGTCCGCGCGGCATGATGCTTGTGGGCACACCAGATGAGAAAGATGATTTTCGGTCCCAAGCACACGGTTTTGGACTTGAGGAGCTGCCCCCAGAGGAGGCCATCCAGAAAGTGCCGCTTTTGTCCCCCACTCAGCTTGGCCTTGCAGCTTTTCGCGAAGATGTCTTCGACATAGACACGGATCTTTTACTGCAGAGTTTTCGCCGCGATGCGCAGGCGCATGTTGCGGCTATTCATACCAAGGCAGCAGTCACTGCAATCGATCATCAAAATGGGCAGTGGTTGATCACGGCTGGCGGTGAAGTTCATACCGCTAATCTGCTGGTGAACGCTGCTGGTGCTTGGGCAGATCCTATCGCAGGTTTGGCAGGGATTGATCCCATTGGAATTACGCCTTACCGGCGTTCAATGGCGCGTATTCCGGTTCCGGGTGGATATGACGCCCGTGAATGGCCATTGCTCGAAGGGATTAATGAACGCTGGTATGCCAAACCGGATGCAGGTCAGCTGTTGGTGTCACCCGCTGATGAAGATCCAATGCCTCCTCAAGATGCTTGGGCTGACGATATGGTCTTGGCCGAGGGCCTTGCGCGGTTCGAGGAAATCATGCGCCACCCAGTAGAGCGGGTGACAAAAAATTGGGCTGGTTTGCGCAGCTTTGCGCCCGATCATGCGCTTGTCATAGGCTCGGATCTAAAGCAGCCAGCGTTTTTCTGGTTGGCTGGTCAGGGAGGCTATGGGTTTCAAACTGCGGCTGCGGCCAGTCAGTTGGCTGCGGATTTGATTTTGCACCGCACGCCTGAGCTTGACCGCGATCTATGTGCTCAGCTATCGCCAACAAGATTTCGCTAATCACCAGCGAATTTATGCCGTCTGGCTTTAAAGCGCGATTGTAATTTTTACCCCGCCCGTTAGAGTGAAGTTATGTTTAGTATAGAACATGAATTTGACTCGACTGTCGTGACATTGGTTGACGAAGGTCAAAACCCCCTGCATGAAGATGTGATTGTCAATAGTTTTGCCGAATGCATTACCGTAGAGCAATATGATCCAGTTAGTGACCGGATGCAGAAAGTCAGTTTCTCAATCACCCAAATGCGCGATCTGGCAGCGGCGATATCTTTGCCCGAAGGGGTCTATTCACGCTTTGTCGAAGATGATGAAATTGAAGCTGTCGAGTAGTGTGAATTGAAACTTATGGAGACTTGAAACTGACTTTTGGGGTCGGCTAGGTCGTCACGCGTGATCATTACCGTATAGTTCGTCGATCTGCTTTTGTTGCAAGATATGGCTGCGCTTGCCCAAATATGAACCCCAAGTGGTGACACAAAATGGCACGCAATAGGTAAGAAACACTTTCCAAAGAGGGGGAAATTGGCCGCTAAAAATAGTATCACCATGGTTGATTAGGGTCAGGATTGATCCGACAACACAGGCGGTCAAGAAAGCTTTTTTCGGAGTCCCATCGGTAAAAGCGAGATCTAAAAATTTGACACTATATTTGTCAGCCATGGGTATCCTCCAAAACGCGACATAGCAAAAACACATTAAACATGCAAATCTAGCGCGCGCTTTTTTCTTGGCCGAATTGATTTTGGGGATAAAATCAGAACTGGAAACCTAAAAAATCCGATCCATATTCTAGAACAGAGGAGCTTTTGTTATGAAAAACTTATTTCTAGCACTCACGGCTTTGGTTTTTTTGGCCAGTTGCAGCGGAAAGCCATCGCTTGATGATGAAAAGCTGTCAGATCGTGAATTTCGTTTAGAACAGTTTTTTGCCGGAAAAACCAAGGCGCATGGCCAATTTCAGGATATTTTGGGTAATGTTTCAAGGCGCTTTGAGGTGGATATTACTGGTACTTGGGATGGCCGTTTACTCACCATGGTAGAAGATTTCACCTATGCAGATGGTAGTGAAGAGCAGCGAATTTGGAAGCTGACCAAAACTGGCCTAAATACATGGTCTGGAACCGCCGATGGTGTGATCGGTGATGCCTTTGGTGAAACACGCGGTGATACGTTTAACTGGGGTTATAAAATTGATCTTCCAGTGCCGGATGGAACCATGCGCGTGGTGTTTGATGATTGGATGTGGCAGCTCAGCGATACGCGTGTTTTGAACCGGGCCTATATGAGCAAATATGGTTTTCCCCTAGGTGAAGTGGTGATTTACTTCGAAAAAGAATAGCAGCGCGTGTTCAGAAGTTAGCACAGAAAGACCCGCGCTTAGGAAAAGAGAATATTGGCATAGCTCAAAGAGCGTCATACTGGGTTCCCAAGGCTGGCGCATTTCTCAACAAATAACCATGTTTAAAATCAACTCTTGCAGACTCAGAATAATGCGCCTATATCGTTTCCAACAGCGGCGTGTTGGGCAACCAACTCTCCACCGGAAATCTCAACGGGCCGCGTGCCCGTTTTTTTGTATCTGGACGAATGACAAACGATTTGATTGCCACAGCTGCCCTAGACCGACGTCTTGCGGATATCATTACCCCCGTTATCGAGGATATGGGGTTTGAGTTGGTGCGCGTGCGTTTAATGAGCGGCAGTCAAACCACGTTGCAAGTGATGGCCGACAAAAATGGCGGTGGCATCGAAGTTGATGATCTGGCAGAAATTTCCACGGCGATTAGCGCTGTTTTGGATGTCGAGGATCCAATTATAGAAGCCTACACACTCGAAGTTTCAAGCCCCGGTATTGACAGGCCGCTGACCCGGCTGGCAGATTTTGATACTTTTGAAGGCTATGAGGCCCGCCTTGAGACCAGTGAATTGATCGACGGCCAACGCCGCTTTAAAGGCGTTTTGGCTGGCACCGAAGGACAAGATGTTTTGATCAATATCGACGCTGGCACGATCGGGCTAAATTTTGAGTGGCTCAGTGACGCTAAATTGATCCTGACTGACGAATTGATCACCCAAATGCTGCGCCAACGCAAAACCGCTGACGCGCTTAACGAAGAACGTTTTGATGACATCGAGACCGAAGGGTCCGAGGAGGAGTAAAAATGGCAATCACCTCTGCAAACCAACTTGAGCTTTTGCAAACCGCCGAGGCTGTCGCTCGTGAAAAAATGATCGACCCAATTTTGGTGATCGAAGCCATGGAAGAAAGCCTCGCTCGGGCGGCCAAGTCGCGCTACGGCGCTGAAATGGATATTCGGGTCGCAATCGACCGGAAAACTGGTCGGGCAGCGTTCACGAGAGTACGCACAGTGGTCGAAGACGCAGAGCTGGAAAACTATCAAGCTGAAATGACGGTTGACCAAGCACAGCAATATCTTGAAAATCCGGCAGTTGGCGACCAGTTTATCGAAGAAATTCCGCCTGTTGATATGGGCCGCATTGCGGCGCAGTCTGCCAAACAAGTGATTTTGCAAAAAGTCCGTGAAGCCGAGCGTGATCGCCAGTATGAAGAGTTCAAGGATCGCGCAGGTACGATTATCAACGGTCAGGTCAAACGCGAGGAATACGGCAATGTGATTGTCGATGTAGGGCGCGGAGAAGCAATCCTAAGGCGCAATGAAAAAATTGGCCGTGAAAGCTACCGCCCAAATGATCGCATTCGCTGCTATATTAAAGAAGTACGCCGCGAAACCAGAGGTCCGCAGATTTTCCTTAGCCGCACCGACCCGCAGTTCATGGCTGAGCTGTTTAAAATGGAAGTGCCGGAAATCTATGAAGGCGTGATCGAGATTAAATCGGTCGCGCGCGACCCCGGATCGCGCGCTAAAATTGCGGTGATTACCAATGATAATTCAATTGATCCTGTGGGGGCCTGTGTTGGTATGCGCGGCAGCCGGGTGCAGGCCGTGGTGAATGAGCTACAGGGCGAAAAGATCGATATTATTCCTTGGAATGAAGACCAGCCCACATTTTTGGTCAATGCGCTACAACCAGCTGAGGTTAGCAAAGTTGTTCTGGATGAAGAAGCCGAGCGCATAGAAGTGGTTGTGCCCGAAGAACAGCTGAGCTTGGCCATTGGGCGTCGCGGTCAGAACGTGCGCTTGGCCAGCCAGCTTACGGGTCTAGATATTGATATAATGACCGAGGCCGAGGAAAGCGCACGCCGGCAGAAAGAATTTGAAGAGCGTACGCAACTCTTTATTGAAACCCTCGATCTGGATGAATTCTTTGCCCAATTGCTGGTTTCTGAAGGCTTTACCAACCTTGAAGAGGTTGCCTATGTCGAGCTTGAAGAGCTGCTGGTGATCGATGGTGTAGATGAAGGCACAGCAGAAGAGCTGCAAACCCGCGCCCGCGAACATCTCGAAGAACAGGCCCGTAAGGCGCTTGAACGTGCTCGCGAGTTGGGCGCCGAAGATAGCCTGATTAACTTTGAAGGTCTGACACCGCAGATGGTTCAGGTTTTGGCAGAAGATGGTATCAAGACGCTTGATGATTTTGCAACCTGCGCAGATTGGGAACTGGCCGGCGGTTGGACGACTGTCGACGGTGAACGGGTGAAAGATGATGGCCTGCTTGAGCCCTTTGATGTGAGCCTTCAAGAGGCACAGGACTTTGTCATGACAGCCCGGATTACGTTGGGTTGGGTTGATCCAGATGATTTAGTTCAGGACGCTGATGAGGAAGTGGAAGGTGAGCCTGAAACGGCCCCTGAGACGGCATCTTAACCTTTCGTAAATCAAGCTAGGAGCATCATGTCACGTACCGCGACAGAAAAGAAATCAGCACAGCAGCCTGAGCGTAAATGTATCGCTACTGGTGAAGTGCAGCCAAAGCATGGGCTTATTCGATTTGTCGTCGGACCGGATCAAATGGTGGTGCCGGATGTTCTAGAGAAGCTGCCCGGTCGGGGGATATGGGTTGCTGCAGACCGGCAGGCTCTTGAAAAAGCATGTAAAGCTGGACTATTTTCGCGCAGCGCAAAAACGGCAGTTAAACTTTCCGAGCACCTGCTTGGAGATCTTGAACGGCAATTGGCGCGTCGTGTGGTCGATTTAATAAGCTTGGCACGCAAGTCAGGGCGCGCTGTAGCGGGTTATGAAAAAGTCAAAGACTGGTTGGTAAAAGATCAGGCGGAAGTTCTGCTGCAGTCGAGCGATGGGTCCGAACGCGGCAAGTCAAAACTAAGCACGCCTTATGGCGGGTCTTTCATCGGGTGGCTTACATCAGATGAACTTGGCGCGGCATTTGGGCGACAAACTGTGATTCATTGCGCGCTTACGTCTGGCGGAATAACGCAGCGTGTAGTAGATGAGGCGCAAAGACTGAAAGGTCTGCGCGGAATTGACGGTGGCTCTGCCCCGTCCAGAAGGAAAAGACAGCTAGATGAGCGATAGTGACGGCAAAAAAACCTTGGGATTGCGTGGCGCTCCCCGCTCGGGGAACGTAAAGCAGAGCTTTAGCCATGGCCGAACCAAAAGTGTTGTGGTGGAAACCAAACGCAAACGCGTCGTGGTGCCGAAAGCCGGGGCGGCAAAACCGGTGGGCCCACAATCTACTGGGGCGCCATCTAAAAAACGGCCGGCGGGTATTTCAGACGCTGAAATGGATCGCCGTCTCAAAGCGGTACAAGCGGCTAAAGCGCGTGAATCCGAAGAATCGGCCAACCGTGCAGCACAAGATAAAGCGCGCGAAGAAGAGCGCGCTCGCCGTCGGTCTGAGCAAGAGGAAAAAGAACGCGAGCAACGCGAAGCTGAAGAACGGGCGCGGCAAAAATCCGAACAGGAAGAAAAAGAACGCAAGGACGCTGAAGAAAAAGCCAAACAGGCTGCTGCTGCGGTCAAAGCGGCCGAAACAGCACCGCCGCCCAAGAAAGAGGGCGAGATTACGCGCCCAACGGCAAAGCAGCCACAAGCCGCGCCATCGCGCAAAAAAGAACGTGATAACGATCAAAATCGCCGTGGCAACAAAGGTCGGGATGATGGACGACGCTCAGGGAAGCTGACGCTTACACAAGCACTCTCTGGGGATGGCGGACGCCAAAAATCCATGGCGGCGATGAAGCGTAAACAAGAGCGCGCGCGGCAAAAGGCTATGGGGGCAGTCCAAGAGCGTGAAAAAGTGGTGCGTGAAGTCCAACTGCCCGAAGCCATTTTGGTTTCTGAACTTGCCAACCGGATGGCTGAGCGGGTCGCAGAAGTTGTGAAATCACTGATGAACATGGGCATGATGGTTACCCAAAACCAAACCATTGATGCAGATACAGCCGAATTGATCGTCGAAGAGTTTGGCCACAAAGTTGTTCGGGTCTCGGACTCGGACGTCGAAGATGTGATCAACGAAATCGAAGACGATGACAAAAACCTGACAGCGCGGCCGCCTGTGATTACCATTATGGGCCATGTTGATCATGGTAAAACTTCGCTCCTCGATGCGATCCGTAATACCAAGGTGGTTACCGGTGAAGCGGGCGGCATCACCCAGCACATTGGTGCCTATCAGGTGACAACCGAAGGTGACGCAGTTCTGTCATTTTTGGACACCCCGGGCCACGCGGCCTTTACATCAATGCGTTCGCGCGGTGCTCAAGTGACCGATATTGTTGTGTTAGTGGTTGCAGCCGATGATGCGGTTATGCCGCAAACTGTCGAAGCGATTAACCACGCAAAAGCTGCTGAAGTGCCGGTGATTGTTGCGATCAACAAAATCGACAAGCCCGAAGCCAATCCGGACAAAGTGCGTACCGATTTGTTGCAACATGAAATTATCGTTGAAAAGCTTTCTGGTGAGGTGCAAGACGTAGAAGTTTCGGCCATCAATGGTCAGGGTTTGGATGAACTGCTTGAAGCCATTGCCCTTCAGGCAGAAATTCTTGAGCTTAAAGCCAACCCGGATCGCGCCGCACAAGGTGCCGTGATCGAAGCCCAACTGGATGTGGGCCGTGGTCCAGTTGCCACGGTTCTGGTTCAAAAAGGAACGTTGAACCAGGGTGATATTTTCGTTGTTGGTGAGCAATGGGGTAAAGTCCGGGCATTGATCAACGATAAAGGCGAGCGGATTAAAACCGCTGGTCCGTCGGTTCCGGTCGAAGTGCTTGGCTTGAATGGCACACCCGAAGCCGGGGATGTGCTTAACGTGGTGGATGCCGAAGCACAGGCCCGCGAAATTGCGGATTACCGCGCAGATCTGGCCAAAGAAAAACGCGCCGCCGCTGGCGCAGCGACCACTTTGGAACAGTTGATGGCCAAGGCAAAAGAAGACGAGAATGTCTCGGAACTGCCCATATTGGTCAAAGCCGATGTGCAAGGTTCGGCCGAAGCCATCGTTCAAGCGATGGAAAAAATCGGCAATTCAGAAGTGCGCGTACGGGTACTGCACTCTGGTGTGGGGGCGATCACTGAAACAGATATCGGTCTGGCCGAAGCCTCAGGCGCGCCTGTGATGGGGTTTAACGTACGAGCCAATGCCTCGGCTCGTAATACGGCCAACCAGAAAAGTGTCGAGATTCGCTATTATTCGGTGATTTATGAT
>CBFHXE010000063.1:0-15330 GCA_965659715.1 uncultured Paracoccaceae bacterium
CAGCAGAAGCGCTGCGCGCCGAACTCCTGCAGATCGCTGAAAGCGGCGTAGCCTTTGACCGAGAAGAGCATGAGCCAGGCATTATCTGTATCTCAGTGCCGATTTTGAACGCAAAAAACAACGCTCTTGGCGCACTATCACTGACATCAAGCACCCAAAGGCATTCTTTTGAAAGCCTAAAGGCACATACAACCACACTTCAAACTGCCGCATCAAAAATATCACAAGCGGCAGAAAACTGGCAATTCCCAACTTAAAGAGGCTAATAATGTCCGGTGTAAAACTCAGAAATACATTCAAGAAATATGGCGAGGTTCAAGTCATACATGGCGTTGATCTTGATATTGAAGATGGCGAGTTTTGTGTTTTTGTCGGGCCCTCGGGGTGCGGCAAGTCAACACTTCTGCGAATGATCGCTGGCCTAGAAGAAACGACTAATGGCACCATACAAATAGGCGCTCGTGATGTAACTCAAGCAGATCCAGCCGACCGCGGCGTTGCCATGGTGTTTCAGACATATGCGCTTTATCCACATATGAGCGTAGCTGAAAATATGGGATTTGGGTTAAAAATGACTGGACACCCAAAGTCAGAAATTCAGTCAAAAGTTGCAGAAGCAAGCCGCATATTGAAACTTGAAGACTACTTAGACCGCAAACCAAAAGCCTTGTCTGGCGGTCAACGGCAACGGGTTGCAATTGGGCGTGCAATTGTTCGAGGTCCAGAAGTATTTTTGTTTGACGAACCCCTTTCCAACCTTGACGCGGAACTTCGCGTTGACATGCGGGTAGAAATCGCTCGGTTGCATAAAGAAATTGGCGCAACGATGATCTATGTGACCCATGACCAAGTCGAAGCCATGACCTTAGCCGATAAAATTGTAGTATTGCGGGATGGTAATGTGGAGCAAGTCGGAGCCCCAATGGATCTATATCACGACCCCGAGAACAAATTTGTAGCTAGATTTATTGGCTCGCCTGCAATGAACTTTCTCGACGGCATTGTGCGTTCAAACCAAATTATTGTACCTGCGCTCAATGATCACCCCATTGAAACATCCATCCAATTGCCAGTTGACGGCAGTAAAGTAACCGTTGGGCTTAGACCAAAAGCTTTGCGCTTGAACATGTCAAAAAATGGTTTAAAAATTGACATTCACGAACGCTTAGGCGGCGTTAGTTATGCGTATCTGAATAGCCCAACAGGCGAACGGATTATTGTCGAAATTGACGATGACAATGAAATGTCAACTGGACAGGATGTTGGTCTAGAGTTTGAAAATGGCTCTGCGCTGTTTTTTGATCAAAAAACAGAACAAAGGCTTCGCTAAAAAGCAAGATCAAATCCGTTACTGTTTTTTACAAATATGATGTTTTTTTGTAACGTTTATATTGACCAATAAGAATGCTCTCTGTATATTACTTAAAGAATACAGGGAGCGGCAGTCATGACTTCAGCCTATATTTGCGATGCCCAACGCACACCGATTGGAAAATTTTCTGGCGCGCTTTCAAGCGTGCGTTGTGATGATCTCGCGGCCCTTCCAATTTCCGCTCTAATAAAGCGCAATCCAACCGTTGATTGGTCAAAATTGGATGATGTGGTTTACGGCTGCGTCAACCAAGCCGGAGAAGACAACAGGAATGTGGCCCGCATGGCAGCGCTTTTGGCCGGCCTCTCTGAAACCGTGCCAGGCGTCACAGTCAACCGGCTTTGCGCCTCTGGGCTTGAAGCTGTTGGCCAAGCTGCGCGGGCGATAAAGCTGGGCGAATATGATCTTGCGGTCGCCGGCGGCGTTGAAAGCATGAGCCGCGCGCCTTTTGTTATTCCCAAGGCAAAAGCCGCCTTTGACCGCAAGGCAGAGATTTACGATACAACCATTGGCTGGCGATTTATCAACCCTAAAATGCAACAGGCGTATGGCACAGATAGCATGCCTCAAACAGCTGATAATGTGGCCGAAGAGTTTTCGATTAGCCGTGAAGATCAAGACGCCTTTGCCGAGCGCTCGCAAGCGCGCTGGGCCGCCGCGCAGGAGCGCGGCCTGTTCGGCGCAGAAATCACACCCGTCACTTTGCCTCAGCGCAAGGGCGATCCGGTCATTGTAGACCGAGATGAACATCCCCGCCCCGGCACAGGGCGCGAAAAACTAGCCAAGTTGCGCGGCATAAACGGAGAGGATCTATCCGTGACCGCCGGCAATGCATCAGGAGTCAACGATGGGGCCGCTGCAATGTTGCTTGCCTCAGAAGATGCCGCCGCAAAACAAGGGCTGACGCCAAAGGCGCGGGTTATTGCCATGCAATCTGCTGGTGTTGCCCCGCGCATTATGGGGATCGGGCCTGTTCCTGCAACGCAAAAGGTTCTGGCCAAAACCGGTCTTCAGATTACAGATATGGATGTGATCGAGTTGAACGAAGCCTTTGCCGCGCAGGCGCTGGCCACATTGCGGGCTCTGGGCATTCCCGATGATGCTGATTTTGTCAATCCAAATGGCGGGGCCATTGCGATGGGCCATCCCCTAGGAATGTCGGGCGCACGAATGGTTGTGAGCGCTGTCAATCAACTTGAGCGAACCAAAGGACGCTATGCACTTTGCACAATGTGTGTTGGCGTAGGTCAAGGCGTTGCGATGATACTGGAGCGCGTTTAAGCGAGGAATTTCCAATGTATGCACAAATGGTCAAAAGCACGGGTAAAAATGCAAAATCCCTGTCGGATATGAGCCCAGAAGAACGCCGCTTTCAAGAACGGATCGATCAAGGCGAAAAGATTGAGCCTAAAGATTGGATGCCTGAGAGTTATCGCAAAACACTCATCCGCCAAATTGGCCAACACGCGCATTCGGAAATTGTTGGGCAATTGCCCGAAGGTAACTGGATAACACGCGCCCCGACCCTTGAGCGCAAAGCCATTCTTTTGGCCAAGGTACAAGATGAAGCAGGCCATGGTCTTTATCTTTACTGCGCGGCTGAAACTTTGGGGATTAGCCGTGATCAACTGACCAAAGATCTACTTTCGGGTAAAATGAAATACAGCTCGATCTTTAATTACCCGACCTTAACTTGGGCAGATATGGGGGCGATTGGTTGGCTCGTTGATGGGGCGGCAATTATGAACCAAGTTCCCCTGCAGCGTACGTCTTTTGGCCCATATGCACGCGCTATGGTGCGCATTTGTAAAGAAGAAAGCTTTCATCAGCGTCAGGGCTACGACATTATGATGAAAATGTCAGAAGGTACTGCTGCGCAAAAGCGAATGGCGCAAGATGCTCTAAACAGGTTCTGGTTTCCCTCTTTGATGATGTTCGGCCCCTCTGACAAAGAAAGTGTTCATTCAGAGCAATCCATGGCTTGGAAGATCAAAATCAATTCAAACGATGAGCTGCGACAAAAATTCGTCGATCAAACCGTGCCGCAAGCCAAGCTTCTTGGGCTTAAAATCCCCGACACAGAACTGTCTTGGAACGAAGAGCGCGGCCATTATGATTTCTCCCAACCTGATTGGGAGGAATTTTTCAGCGTGCTTAAAGGCAACGGCCCCTGCAACACAGAGCGCCTTGAGGCACGCCGCAAGGCTTGGGATGATGGCGCGTGGGTGCGTGATGCAATGCTGGCCCATGCCCGCAAAAAAGCCACTGCAAACATGGCCGCCGAATAGGAGCGATCAAATGTCGAACGAATGGCCCCTTTGGGAAATTTTCATCCGTGGTCAGCATGGGGTAAGCCATCGCCATGTGGGCAGTCTACACGCCGCCGACGCCGAAGCCGCTATTCGAAACGCTCGGGATGTTTATACACGGCGCAATGAAGGCGTAAGCATTTGGGTGGTTGAAGCGGCAAACATCACCGCAAGCAGCCCCACAAATAAAGGGCCACTTTATGATCCTAGCAACTCCAAAGTGTACCGCCATCCCAGCTTTTACGATATTCCAGACGACGCCGGAGCCATGTGATGGGCAGCCCCTTAAAACACTGCGCCTTAAGACTGGGGGACAATGCCTTGATCTTAGGTCAACGGCTTTCAGAATGGTGTGGACACGCGCCGGCTTTGGAAGAAGATATAGCCTTGGCCAACATCGCCCTTGATCTGATCGGTCAGACACAACTTTGGCTGGGTCTGGCAGGACATCTGGAAGGTCGTGAACAAACTGCGGATGATTTGGCATTTCACCGAGAGGTTTATGATTTTCATAACCTGCTTTTGCTCGAACAACCGAACAGAGATTTTGGCCATACAATGATGCGGCAGTTTCTGTTTGATGCCTTTCATTTTCTTCAGCTTACGGCCTTGCAAACATCAAGCGATCAACGGGTTTGCGACATTGCCACCAAAGCGGTAAAAGAAGTCAGCTACCATCTGGAACGATCGAGCGAAACAGTGATCGCTTTAGGTGATGGCACCGAAGAAAGTCACTTTCGCATGCAAAGCGCTCTTGATCGCTTGTGGCCATTTGTCGGCGAGATGTTGAGCGATGATGAGACGGATCACGCCATAGCCGATGAAGGTATTGGCCCATTGCCCAGCCAATTGAAAAATGAATACCTAAAGACAATTGAGCAAATTCTTCATCAGGCCACGCTGAGCACCCCCGAAAGCAGCTTTGCCCAGAAGGGCGGCAAAAGCGGCGAGATGCACAGTGAACATCTCGGCCCTTTATTGGCACAGATGCAATATTTGCAACGTGCCTATCCGGACGCGCGTTGGTAAAATGCCAGCTTCCGTCGAGCATATTTGGAACTTTTTAGATCAAGTTCCTGACCCGGAAATACCAGCAATTTCCATTGTAGACTTGGGTATTATTCGAGATGTGTCTTGGCAAAATAACCGCGTACAGATCGCGATCACCCCGACCTATTCGGGATGCCCAGCCACCACAGTCATTAGACTTGAAATTGAAAAAGCAGCGCACTCAAATGGCATTGAAAACATTGATATAAAGCAGCAGATTAATCCGGCGTGGACAACAGATTGGATTTCAGAGCGCGGCAAAAAAAGGCTTCTGTCCTATGGCATTGCACCGCCCAACCCTTCTGGTGGTCCAAAATCATGCCCCCAGTGCGGCGCGGCGGATGTAGAAAGGATCAGCCAATTCGGGTCCACCCCGTGTAAAGCGCAATGGCGATGCCAAGAGTGCCTAGAACCTTTTGATTACTTCAAATGTCTTTAGAAAGTCTGATATGGCCCGTTTTTACCCTCTGACCGTTACTGATATTCAAAAGACAATTCGCGATGCGGTTGTTGTCAGCCTAAGCCCCGATCCCAAAGCGAACTTTGACTTTATCCAAGGCCAGTACCTGACGTTTAAAAAGGACTTCGATGGACAAGAAATCCGCAGATCCTATTCGATCTGCAGTGGTCTTGACGATCCGGTACTGCAAGTGGGGATTAAACATGTTGCCGATGGGGCGTTTTCCACATGGGCCAACAGTGACTTGGCTGTGGGTGATGTTTTGCACGCTATGCCGCCACAAGGTCGGTTTTTTGCACCGCTCGATGCCGAAGCAGAAAACCACTATCTCGGATTTGCCGGCGGCTCAGGCATTACGCCTTTGTTGTCAATTATAAGAACCACGCTTGCACGTGAGCCGCGCAGCCGCTTTACGCTGCTTTACGCCAATCGCCGCATTAGCTCAATTATGTTCCGTGAAGAGCTGGAAGATTTAAAAAACACCTACATGGATCGCCTGAGTATTTTGCATATTTTGGAAGATGACCCTCAGGAAATCGACCTGTTTTCCGGCCGCATTACCACCGATAAATTAGACGCGATATTTGCAAACTGGATTTCACTTCCCCAAATCGCCTGCGCCTTTATCTGTGGCCCCGAACCTATGATGACGTTAATTGCCGCGCGCCTTTCCCATCATGGGATGCCACAAGAAAAAATTAAGTACGAGCTATTTAAATCTGATCAACCCGGCCGCTTGGCGCTAAAAACAAAGACAAACGCAAGTGATCAAAAACAGGCGACAACACGCGTAACTATCACCATAGATGGCGCATCCTCTTCGTTTGAAATGCGCCGCGATCAAAGTATTTTACAAGCCGCATTAGAACACAATCTTGATGCGCCATTTTCTTGTCAGGCCGGTGTTTGCTCGACATGTCTTTGTAAAGTGGTTGAAGGTGATATCGAGATGGTTGCAAATCATGCGCTGCAAGATGATGAGATCACCAAAGGCTATGCGCTGTCGTGTCAATCCTATCCGCTTTCGGATCATCTGGTGATCCAATACGATCAATGATTGGATTTTATACCGCCTAACGTGAGATCAGTGACAACTTTTGCATAGTTTTCACGAGCCTCTGTGCCCTCTTGACGGTTCCACATATAAAACCAGTTCAGCATCGCGAATACCGACATCGTCACGGCATGCAATTTGGACTTATCTTTGGCTGCAACAGCCGGCGCCAGCTCTGCAACCACATTGCGCAAAATGGAAATCATATCGCGTTGATAACTAAGAAGAATATCCTGTTGTGCTTTTGGCAGGTGCTGCATTTCATTTAGTTGCACCTGATGCTGATGGTCCATACCTTGATAGGCCAGCAAAATTTCACGCACCAAAAGAAATAATTTTTGCTTAGGTGGGACCCCGTCTAACTTCAAAGATGTCAGCTTTTGATGAAGCGCCTTAAGATAGCTATCTAGAAGGTCAAATAATAACGCGTCCTTGCCTGAATAATAATGGTAGATATTGGCTTTGGAAATTTGACATTCTTGCGCAAGCGCCGCCATTGAAGCGCCGGCAAAACCTTCTTGCGCAAAAAGCATAGCAGCCGAATTCAAGATATGGTCACGCTTATACTCGTAATCCTTTGCGATTGGCCGCGCCATGGTCTTAACTCCCTTGCCGATTATCCACCACGCGTTTGGCTTTGCCCTCAGAGCGTTGAACACTGCCGGGTTCGGCGACCTCAACCTCGCAAGACACGCCAACAACATCTTTAATGCGCTGGGTAAGCTCTTGGGTTGCGGCAGCTCTTTGGCTTTGGCTGTTTGCATCCGGCAGCACTTCGACATGCACACGCATGCCGTCCATCCGCCCCTTTTGCACAAGTTCTATTTGAAAATGTGTCGACAGATTTTGCGTTGCGATCACCTGCTCTTCGATCTGGGTGGGGAACACATTCACACCGCGCAGGATAATCATATCATCACTGCGGCCCGTAACTTTTTCCATCCGCCGCATGCTGCGGGCCGTTCCCGGAAGCAGTTTTGTTA
Organism: uncultured Paracoccaceae bacterium; assembly: GCA_965659715.1. Classification (GTDB taxonomy): domain Bacteria; phylum Pseudomonadota; class Alphaproteobacteria; order Rhodobacterales; family Rhodobacteraceae; genus CABZJG01. The sequence continues at coordinate 7,229 of CBFHXE010000063.1, forward strand.
AATCCCGCGTACGATAACGGATGAGCGGCATGCCCTCTTTGGTTAATGTGGTAAAAACCAACTCGCCTTTGGTGCCGTCTGTGACGGCCTGACCTGTTTGCGGGTCAATAATCTCTGGATAAAAGTGGTCTTCCCAGATATGTAGCCCGTCTTTTGTCTCAACGCATTCATTGGCAACGCCCGGGCCCATAATTTCTGATAAGCCATAAATATCGACGGCATGCATATCAAAAGCCTGTTCAATTTCTTGTCGCATGGCGTTGGTCCACGGCTCTGCCCCAAAAATTGCTGTTTCAAGCGAACTTTGGCGCGGGTCTAAGCCCTGACGGTGGTACTCTTCCAAGATATTAAGCATATAGGACGGTGTCACCATGATGGCTTTGGGTTTGAAATCCTCGATCAACATGACCTGACGTGCGGTCTGGCCACCCGAAACCGGCACCACCATGGCGCCCAGTTTTTCAATTCCGTAATGCGCGCCCAAACCGCCAGTGAAAAGACCATAGCCATAGGCATTATGGACCATATCCCCTGCCCGAACACCCGATGCGCGCAGCGAGCGCGCCACCAAATCTGCCCAGATTGAGATATCGTTTTGAGTATATCCAACAACGGTCGGCTTGCCCGTGGTTCCCGATGAGGCATGCACCCGGACAATTTGCGACTTATCAACTGCGAAAAGCCCAAACGGGTAATGGTCACGCAGGTTAGCTTTGGTTGTAAATGGAAACTTTGCCAAATCATCAAGAGACTTCAAATCATCAGGATGCACCCCAAGTTGGTCAAAACTATCGCGATAAAAACCAACGTTGGCATAGGCGTGGGCCAACGACCATTTAAGCCGCTGCAATTGCAAGTCGCGGATTTCGTCAATGGGTGCTATTTCAATTTGATCAAGCTCGGCCCTGTTAGGTGTTAGGTCTTTCATCCTTTTTACCTTTCTCCATCTTGGAAAACTTGACCCTTGATTGCGCGCGACATGCCGCGCATCTCGGCCACGACCTCATTATTTTGGTTCACAACCCGCACATCATAAATACCGTTTTTGCCGTTTAGGCTGGTTTCTCTGGCCTCGGCGGTTAACACATCGCCTTCCTGCGCAGGGTTTAGAAAGCTGATCATATTATGCATGGCAACGGTGACCTGATTACGGCTATTGCAGGCAAAAGCAAATGCACTGTCCGCCAGCAGAAAAGTAACGCCCCCATGCCCTATGCCATGACCGTTGCAATGGTGCGCTTTGAGCTGCAGAGTTAACCGTGCAAACCCCTCATCTATCTCTTGAAGCTCCATTCCAACCCATTGCGAAGCGCGATCGCTTGCCCACATGGCATCAGCAGATTTTTCAGCGCGCTCTTTAGGGGTCACATGGTATCCTTTCTAAACAAATGATTTGATAAATAGGTAAGGCAAAGCTTGCATAAACCGAACGGTTGGTCAATAAATTATATATTGGATTTAGAGGATGGCAAAATGACTATTCAACAGGTGGAAAGTTTTGTGGCAGGGCATTGGCACGCGCCCGATCAAAATGCCCTTGAAATCAATTCTGCCATCGATGGATCGGTCATTGCACACGCTGGTAGCGGAAAAAACCATACAGCAGCCCTTTTGGAGTTTGCAAAAGCCAAAGGGGGAACTGCGCTCCGCAATATGGGGTTTCATGATCGGGCAAAGCTTCTTAAAGCGCTTGCAACGAAACTAAATGAGCACAAAGAAGACCTATATAAGCTCTCCTTTTTAACGGGCGCGACGGCGAAAGATCACTTAATTGATATCGATGGCGGGATTGCAACCGTTTTTGGCTATGCCTCGATCGGTCGCCGCGAATTGCCCGACAGCCAAGTTTACTGTGATGGCAAGGTTGAGCAATTGTCGCGCTCGGGCTCTTTTCTTGGCCAACACATCGCAACCCCGCGCCTCGGCGTTGCGGTTCAGATTAATGCTTTTAATTTTCCAGTTTGGGGCATGTTGGAAAAACTAGCGCCGGCAATATTGGCTGGCATGCCCGTGATCGTAAAACCAGCAACTGCAAGCTGCTATGTCACTGAGGCGGCAGTGCGCATCATTGAGGCAAGCAATATCCTGCCGCCGGGCAGCATTCAACTTATTACCGGACCTGTTGGTAACTTACTTGATCATCTGGACTGTCAGGATGTGCTAAGTTTCACAGGGTCAGAGCAAACTGCACATATGTTGCGCTCAGTGCCCTCACTGATCAAAAACTCAGTGCGTTTTATCGCCGAACAAGACAGTTTAAACGCCTCTATTCTGGCCCCAGATGCGCATCAGGGCAGTCCAGAATTTGATCTATTTGTCAAAGAAGTTTGCCGCGAAATAACCGTCAAAGCGGGTCAGAAATGCACGGCTATCCGCCGGATATTGGTGCCGCAAGACCGGGCAGAAGAGGTCGGCATTGTGCTTAAGCAGAAACTTGAAACGATCCGAATTGGCGATCCCCGCGATTCAAATACGCAAATGGGCGCTTTAATTTCGCAATCGCAAAAAAACGATGTCCAAGAAAAATTTGAACAGTTTAAAACCGAATGTGATGTGCTGTTGGATATGCAAGCGCCCAAGGCTTTGCAGAGCGGCGCTTTTGTTGGGCCTAAATTGCTCTGCGCACGCACGCCAGATGAAGCAAAGCTGGTGCACGAACATGAAGCTTTTGGTCCAGTATCTACAATTTTACCTTACCGGGATCTTGATCACGCGGTTGAACTGGCCAACCGTGGGAACGGCAGCTTAGTGATTTCACTCTTTTCCAACCAGCCCAATACAGCGGCCCATATCACCTATGGTGTGGGTGCTTATCATGGCCGTATTTACATCAATAATCGTGATAGCGCCCATGAAGCCACAGGACATGGCGCACCGCTTCCACATCTTATTCACGGCGGCCCCGGCCGAGCCGGCGGCAGCGAAGAAATGGGCGGATTGCGCGGTGTGATGCAATATATGCAGCGCACCGCTATACAAGGCGCGCCTGATATGCTGAGCGCGATAACAGGCAATTGGATCAAAGGCGCATCGCAAAACAGCAGGCCGCCGCATCCCTTCCGGCGCCGGTTCGATGATCTAACCCCCGGTGATACGCTGAACACAGAGAAGCGTCAGATAAGCGAAGAAGATATCGAACATTTCGCTGCCTTTACGGGCGATACGTTTTACGCCCATATGGATGATGCAGCGGCCAAGCGAAACCCGTTTTTTCCCGGCAAAGTCGCCCATGGTTATTTGCTATTATCGTTTGCAGCGGGATTGTTTGTCGACCCGTACGAAGGGCCAGTTCTGGCCAATACCGGATTGGATAACTTAAAATTTTCCAAACCTGTCGTGGCGGGCGATAGTATTTTTGTAAGCCTAACCGTTAAACAAAAAACCCGCCGGACAGCCGAGTATGGCGAAGTAAGATGGCATGTTCAGATTCATAATCAAGACACGGATTTAGTCGCAGAATACGAGCTATTAACCATGAATGCCTATGCGCTTAATGGGCAATAACCAGTTGAATTGTGACGGTAAAACTGTGTACGCTGACAGCAATGGAAAGCCGTGAAAAAATAGCCTTTGAACAGGCGTTAGACATTTTGCTCTCTGGCACAACACCGCGTGTTTGGTCCTTCATCGTGAGTATTTTTGGCGACCTTGCGCGCAATTCCGATGATGAGCTTAGTGCGCATTTAATCAATAAAATGACCGCACTTATCGGCATTAAGCCCGAAGCCACCCGCGTTGCTTTACACAGGCTGCGCAAGGAAGAGTGGATAACTGTACGAAAATCGGGGCGTAATTCGATTTATTCATTGACGGCCAAAGGGTTGCTGCAATCGCAAGCCGCCAGTCAACGGATCTATGGATCAGATGTTCAAAGCGGCGATCACTGGCATCTTGTACTTACGGATAAAGCCAGGGCCAAAGGTCCATGGGATAATCCTGCAAACGGGTATCTTGCCCTTACTCAAAATAGCTTTTTTGCGCATGGGGATGCACCCAAAAACTGTGGGGATCATTTTGTTATTTCGGGCGAAATTAACGCTGTACCAAACTGGGTCAAAAACAGATTGTTGAACGCAGAAAAAGACAGAAATTTACAAATTCTGACGCAAAAGTTCAAAGCGCTTGAAAGCCTAATAGAGCAAAAAAATCAGCTTGATCCAGTACAAGTTGCTACCCTTAGAAGCCTTCTGGTGCATTGCTGGCGGCGCGCTATTTTACGCTATCCTGATGTTCCGGATTGGTTTTTTCCCAAAGGTTGGGCCGGGACGCCCTGCCGCGGCGCATTTGACAAGGCTTTAAACAAGTTGCGCCAACCAAGCCTAAAAACGCTTGATCCATATAATAACGATCGAAAAGCTGAACCGTTTAAAATTGACTAAATAAATGAAATTAACTTATATACTTAAGTGTCTAAAATTAATTTAAAATTAAATGATATCTAAAAATATTTACTCGAAAAGGATTTTAAATGCTGACCCCCAGAAGCATTGTACGAATGGCAAAATGGGCGCGACGTCCACCTAGTTTGAAAATGGTAATAATGGTCTTTTCAATTGTTGCCATTGGCCTGCTGATCGCAGGAATAGAACACTATGTTGGTTGGCCAGACACGCTAACAGCCGATCCCAAAGGTCATGGAAAAGTTAAAATAACCCAACCTATCAATCCTTAATTACCCATTACCAAGTTTTTTCAAACGCGCTTGTCGCAGTTGAGCAAAATCATCCCCTGCATGATAAGACGAGCGTGTAAGCGGTGTTGCCGAGACCATCAAAAAGCCTTTACCATAGGCAGCTTTTTCATAGGATTTAAACTCATCCGGATGTACAAACCGGTCCACTGCATGGTGCTTGGGAGTGGGCTGAAGATATTGGCCTATGGTCAAAAAATCGACATCTGCGGCACGCATATCATCCATTACTTGCGTCACGGTCTGCCGATCCTCGCCCAAGCCCACCATGATACCCGATTTGGTAAACATGCTTGGGTCCAATTCCTTTACCCTCTGCAACAGACGAAGCGAATGGAAATAACGGGCGCCGGGGCGCACCTCGGGATAAAGGCCGGGCACGGTTTCAAGGTTGTGGTTAAAGACATCAGGCCGCGCCTCTACCACAATTTCTAAAACTTCCGGGTCGCATTTCAAAAAGTCAGGCGTAAGAATTTCTATGGTTGTAGAGGGGCTTCTGTGCCGCACCGCCCGAATTGTTTGGGCAAAGTGTTCGGCCCCACCATCGGCAATATCATCCCGGTCGACAGAGGTGATGACAACGTGCTGCAAGCCCAGTTTTGCCACCGCATCGGCGACCCTGCCCGGCTCGAACACATCAAGCGCATTTGGCGGTTTTCCGGTTGCAATATTACAAAATGAACAGGCGCGGGTACAGACCTCGCCCATGATCATCATCGTGGCGTGCCCCTGGCTCCAACATTCGCCAACATTGGGGCAACCTGCTTCTTCGCAAACAGTAACCAGATTATTATCCCGCATTATATTGCGCGTCGCTTTATAGCCAGCGCTGGTGGGCGCTTTTACGCGGATCCAATCAGGTTTTTTTGGCTGAGCATTGTCCGGACGGTGGGCTTTTTCCGGATGACGCTGTTTGGGCTGTTTAAGATCTGGCAAAGGTCATGTCCATTTTTCGCAGTATAATACCACAGTTTGACCGCTCTCCAAGCCTTATTCGCACATATCCGCTATGCAGAATGACTAAAACCGCACTAAGTTGCTCACTTAAGGCGGCATGAAAGACATCACTCAAGCTGGTGGTGTGCCCCCGCACAGATCTACTGCGCGGGGAGCATGTTCAAATTAAATTAGATCAAAACGATCCGCATTCATTACCTTTGTCCAGGCGGCAATAAAATCACTAACGAATTTATCTTTGTTATCGTCCTGGGCATAAACCTCGGCAATGGCCCGAAGCTCTGAGTTTGAGCCAAATACCAAATCCACCCTAGAGCCGCTGCGCACAACTTTTCCGCTTGCCCGATCTTTTGCCTGATAGTTATTCGAACCCGCCGCTGACCATGCGACATTCATATCCAGCAGCTTGACAAACCAATCATTGGTAAGCGTCTGCCCGTCGGTCCAAACCCCGTCACCGCTGGCGCTAATGCCTAAGGCACGCAGCCCACCTACCAACACCGTCATTTCCGGGGCTGTCAGCCCCATAAGCTGGGCCTTATCCAAAAGCATTTCTTCCGGAGAGCGAGAAAAATCGGACTTTTGATAATTGCGGAACCCATCGGATACAGGTTCTAGGACGGCAAAAGATGCGGTATCTGTTTGCTCGGCGCTGGCATCACCGCGGCCTGCAGAAAAAGGAACATCTACGCCGCTGGCGCGTTCGATACCAACATTACCCGCCAGAACAATCACATCAGCAACGCTTGCATTATGCTGTTCAGCAATCTCTTCAAGCACTGCCAGCACACGCCTAAGTTGGTCGGGTTTATTAACCGCCCAGTCCTTTTGCGGTGCAAGCCGTATACGCGCCCCGTTTGCACCGCCGCGCATGTCTGATCCGCGGAATGTTGCCGCTGCGCCCCAAGCTGTTTCGACCATTTCCTGCACAGAAAGACCGCTAGTATTCAGCGCGTCTTTGACCGCAGAGACATCAAAATCACCATTGCCGGCCGGCACAGGGTCTTGCCAAATCAACTCTTCCTCGGGCACTTCTGGCCCAAGATAACGGACCTTGGGGCCCATATCCCGATGCAGCAACTTAAACCATGCTCTGGCAAAAGCGTCTGCCATCTGGTCTGGATTTTGATGAAAGCGCTCGGAAATTTTCCTGTAGTCAGGATCCTTGATAAGAGCCATATCCGCTGTGGTCATCATGGGCGTAACCTTACGGCTTGCATCATCGACTTCTGGTGCCATATCCTCTTCGGCCACATCAACAGGATGCCATATATTGGCCCCCGAAGGACTTTTCGTCAGCGCCCAGTCATATTTGAACAGAAGATCAAAATAACCATTATCCCATTGGGTCGGATTGGCTGTCCAAGGACCTTCTACGCCGCTGGTTGTGGTATCACGGCCCTTGCCAGAGCCATGTCTGTTGATCCAGCCCAAACCCATTTCTTCGATCTCTGCGCCTTCTGGCTCGGGGCCCACAAGGTCAGGGTCGCCTGCCCCATGAGCTTTACCAAAGGTGTGGCCGCCGGCCACCAAAGCCACGGTTTCTTCATCATCCATCGCCATTCGGCCGAATGTTTCGCGAATATCTTGAGCGCTGAGCAGCGGATCAGGATTGCCGTTAGGGCCTTCGGGGTTCACATAGATCAATCCCATCTGAACCGCAGCAAGCGGGTTTTCCAAAGACTGGCGCGTCTCACCATAGCGTCTGTCACCAAGCCAGTCGGTTTCAGCCCCCCAATAAATATCTTCTTCAGGATGCCAGATATCTTCGCGGCCGCCGCCAAAGCCAAAGGTTTTACCGCCCATGGACTCAATTGCCACATTACCGGTCAAAATGAGCAAATCCGCCCAGGAAATTTTATTGCCGTATTTTTGCTTGATCGGCCAAAGCAAACGGCGCGCCTTATCCAGATTCCCATTGTCAGGCCATGAGTTTAGCGGAGCAAAGCGTTGCGCCCCTGTACCGCCGCCGCCCCGCCCATCGCCGGTCCGATAAGTGCCAGCAGCATGCCAAGTCATGCGAATGAAAAATCCACCATAATGACCATAATCTGCTGGCCACCACTCTTGCGAGTTTGTCATGAGATCACGCAGATCAGCCTTGAGTGCATCATAGTCTAAAGAGTTAAATTCTGTGCGGTAATCAAACTCGTCACCCATCGGATTTGATTTTTTTCCGTGCTGGCGAAGAATGCTTAGATTTAGCTGGTTTGGCCACCAGTCACTGTTTGATGTTCCGCTATTGGCTGATGTCACTGCTCCGTGCATTACTGGACACTTGGCTGTACTTTCGCTCATGTAACTCTCCTAAGTTTTGCGATATGTGTCGGATGTATGATCAATTTGGATACCTTTATGCCTTCATCTGAAAGTGGCATTTCTGGACATTTAAAGGAAACATACATTCGATATCGCTTAGGCTAACACACCCAAAAAATTAGTTAAACTTGCTTTT
>CBFHXE010000064.1:0-15310 GCA_965659715.1 uncultured Paracoccaceae bacterium
GGGCCGGTGGTCAAGCGCGCCGGCACTAAATTCAAAACACCCGTCCAGACCTGCGCCCAAGCGGTGCGCCGGACCGATCTGACTGCCTTCGCCGCCGCCAATAAGACCCCATTTGAGTTTGCGCATGCCCCTACTCCTCGTTAAACCCGATCGACCGCAGATAGGTCCGGTTTATTTTGGCATCATCTATCGGCTTTACATCAAGCGTTGGGTCACAATCTTGCTCAATTGTGCACCATCCTTGGAAACCGGCTTCTACTAATATTTGCCGAACAGAGGGGAAATCAACATCACCATCGCCCAGATTGCAAAAAATACCCTGCCCACAGGCATCATAAAATCCGGTACGCTTGGCAATCACATCGGCTTTCACAGCAGGATCAATATCTTTAAAATGCATGTAGGAAATTCGACCCACATGGCGGCGCATAAAGGCCACAGGATCATAGCCGGCATAAGAATGGTGTCCTGTGTCAAAACAGATTTTCAAGATCGAGGGGTCAACTTCATCCAAAAGCAGCTCTAGTTCTGGCTCAAAGTCAATAAACCCTGCGGCATGGGCGTGGATGCTGACGGTCAACCCATACTCGTGGCTGCCAATTTTTGCACAGGTTGCAATCCGATCTTTAAAGGCTGCCCATTCTGCCTGATCCATTTGTTCGGCTTCGGCTGCGCGGCCCGCAGTGGGCGCGCGGCGCGGCGAGATCGAGTCAATCAGCACAAGATGCTCAGCGCCATGAGCCGTCAGCGCTTTGCAGGTGCGGTGGGTGCCATCCAAGACATCCTCCCATCCCTGTGCATCATGAAAAGGACGAAAAACCACGCCTCCGATCAACGTAAGATCATGCTCTTGCAGTGCCGGACCAAGAATATCGGGATTTTCCGGCATGAACCCAACCGGCCCCAGTTCAATGCCCTTATAACCCGCCTCAGCGCAGTCTTTTAAAACGCTTTGCCATGTTGGATTGCGCGGGTCATCGGAAAATTCGACCCCCCATGAACAGGGCGCATTGCCAATTCGGATTGTCATTCAAAGGCTCCTTTCACCGGCTGGGATAGATCAATACTTGTTGCGCATATCAGTTCTGGCTATACACAAATCCGTTTCCGGTATTTTTGAGGACGGAGGAGAGTCATTTTAGACCATGGACAAGAAAATCAATTTGCAACCGGTTGCAAAAGCAGTATCTATTGAGTCGTCGCTTTGCAAGTTGCAATTTACTACCTAGGTCAAAAAGGATCTCGTATGCCGCATCAATCAACTATTTGTCTGACCACCGCTCAGGCGATTGTCAGGTATCTTGCCAATCAATTTATAGAAATTGATGGGCAAGAGCGACGCCTGTGTGGCGGTGGCTTTGGTATTTTTGGCCATGGGAATGTAACCTGCCTTGGCGAAGCGCTTTATGACCACCGTGAGGCGCTGCCGCTGTACCGCGGACAAAACGAGCAAAGCATGGGGTTTGCCGCCGCAGGATACGCCAAACAATGGCTGCGCCAACGGTTTATGTTCTGCACGGCCAGTGCTGGTCCGGGTACATCCAATTTGCTCACCTCAGCGGCTTTGGCGCATGCCAACCGATTGCCGATGTTGATGCTGTGTGGGGATACCTTTCTGACACGTTTGCCCGATCCGGTGCTGCAACAGCTTGAGCATTTTGGAAACCCCACATTGGGCGTCAATGATGCGTTTAAATCAGTGTGCCGCTATTGGGACCGGATCACCCATCCGGCGCAGATCATACAGTCTCTGCCGCAGGCGCTGGCGACCATGCTTGATCCAGCAGATTGCGGCCCTGCCTTTATCGCATTGCCCCAGGATGTGCAGGGGTGGAGCTATGAATTTCCACTAAGCCTTTTTGAAAAGAAAGTGCACCGCATTCGGCGGATTTCACCCGATCCGCTCGAAATAGAAGAGGCCGCCGCCCTGTTGCGGACTGCACAAAGGCCAATGATTATTGCCGGCGGCGGTGTGCAATATAGCGGCGCCGTGTCCGAGCTGACCACATTTGCCGAAACCCACAACATTCCCGTGGTCGAAACCATTGCAGGGCGCGCAAATATGATTGCCACGCATCCTTTGAATATCGGGCCCATCGGAGTGACCGGCTCAGATAGCGCCAACGCCATTGCGGCGCAGGCCGATGTGATTGTTGCGGTTGGCACGCGGCTTCAGGATTTCACCACCGGATCATGGACCGCCTTTGATGCAGAGGCCCGATTTATCGCCATCAATACCGCCCGCTTTGATGCGCTCAAGCATATGTCGCAACCGATTGTTGGTGATGCAAAAACTGCTTTGCCAATGCTAAGCGCTTCCGCACAGGGCCTGCGCGCGCCGGACGCTTGGATGCAAACAGCCCAAGATGAGCGCCGCAAATGGGATGTCTACGTGGCGCGCAATGTGGCGCCAGACAATGGCCCCAATTCTTATGCAAAAGCGATCGGCGTCGTCAACGCGCTGTGCGATCCCCGTGATCGGGTTGTCGCAGCTGCGGGCGGCTTGCCGGCAGAGGTAACCGCAAACTGGCGCACATTGGATATCGGAACTGTAGATGTCGAGTTTGGCTTTTCCTGCATGGGATATGAAATAGCTGGCGGCTGGGGTGCGCGCATTGCTCAAACCGAACGTGAGCCTGATAAAGACACGATTGTGTTTCTGGGCGACGGATCATACCTGTTGATGAATTCAGATATCTATTCATCAGTTCTTAGCGGCAAAAAGCTTATTATTCTGGTGCTGGATAATGGTGGTTTTGCCGTGATCAACAAATTGCAGAACAACACGGGCAACGAAAGCTTTAACAATCTTATCGCGGATTGTCCAACCGTAGAGGCGCCGTTTGCTGTTGATTTTGGAGCCCATGCTGCAGCCATGGGGGCTATGGCCGAAACCGTGGGCAATCCGGCCGAGTTGGCCGAGGCTTTCAAACGCGCCAAATCCGCAGATAAGACCTATGTCATCACCATGCAGGTGGACGCTTATGACGGCTGGACCACCGAGGGACACGCCTGGTGGGAAGTGGGCACACCGCAAGTTTCCGAAAGCGAAAAAATCCGCAGCGCTCATGCCGACCAAGAAGCTGGCCGCAACGCACAAAGGCGGGGCGTGTAATGGCTGACCTAGACCGTATCAAAGGCAATAATTTTGTCATCATCGGCCGTGCGGGCATGGATTTCTATCCTGACCCACCGGGCACCAAAACCGAAGCGGCCACCATGTTTTTCGCCGCTTTGGGCGGCTCATCGGCCAATATTGGTGTGGCGATCAACCGTCATGGCGGCCGCTCGGCCTTGGTGACCTGCGTTTCTGACGATGCCATTGGCCGCTATTGTCTCAATCAGCTAGATCATTACGGTATTGGACGCCACCATGTGCGATCTGTTGGCGGTGAAGCGCGCAATTCTCTGGCCGTCGTGGAAAGCCGCACCGAAGATCATCAATCCATTATTTATCGCAATGGGGCGGCCGATTTCGAGATGGGGCTCGAGGATGTCGAGCCGGTGGATTATGCGGCCTACAGCGCCCTGATCACCACCGGGACTGTGCTGGCGGCCGAGCCCTCACGCAGCGCCAGCTTTCGCGCCTTTGAGCTGGCCAAAGCAGCAGGGCTTCCCTTGATATTTGATCTCGATTACCGCCCCTATAGCTGGCCATCACCGCAGGTCGCCTCAGAGACTTATTCACGTGCCGCTGATTATTTTGACATTGTCATTGGCAATGATGTTGAGTTTGGGTTTATGGCAGGCAGCTATGAGAAGGGCCTTGAAAAAGCCCGCGACTTGGCCAAAACCAAGGCGCAAATAGTGATCTATAAAATGGGTGAAAAGGGCGCGATCACCTTGACACCCGATGGTGAGTTTCGCACGGGCATTTATCCGGTAAAGGCTCTGAAGCCAACTGGGGCAGGCGATAGTTTCATGGGCGGCTTTATTGCCGCGCTTGCAGCCGGACGCGATCTGCATGATGCAGTTTTGCGCGGCTCAGCTTCGGCCGCGATCGTTGTTTCAAAAGTGGGCTGCGCGCCGGCCATGCCCAATACCGCCGAGCTTGAAGCGTTTCTGGATGAACACGCCGGGCCAACACAGATTTAAACAGGACACAGCCAATGCATATTGCGCCTTTTAACAACCAAAACCAGCCGATCGTGGATATAGATGATACCACAGTGCCGTTGAATTACTTCAATATCGTCAAACTGACCAAAGGCCAGTCTTTTGACTATCAGGTCCCGGGATATGAAACCTGCATCCTGCCTGCGACAGGATCATTGGATATCGAGGTGGAAGGCATGCGGTTTTCAGCGCTGGGCAATCGCGGCGCCGATGTCTGGGACGGAGAACCCGAAGGCGTTTATATCCCCAGTGGTGCCAAAGCCACATTCACCTGTGTGTCAGAGACTACTGAAACCTTTGTCGCCGGGGCAAAGTACAACAAGGTGCTAGCGCCTTTTGCTGTGCTGAAAGATGATATTGATCTGGTGCAATATGGCAGTGATGACACTAAAACACATCGCAAAATCAAACACATCCTGGGGCAAAAGCAACATGATAAAGTCGGCCGGCTTTTGGTCAGCGAACTGTTCACTGTCGGCGCGGGCGGGTGGTCGGGTTTTCCATCGCATAAGCACGACACAAACCGTTTGCCCGATGAAACCCGCCATGATGAAACCTATAACTTTCGCTTTCGCCCCAATCATGGATCGGGTTTGCAAATGCTGCAAAGGGTCGATAACGAGCCCGGCGATGCCTATCATATTGTGGATGGATCAACCATTTGTATCGACAAGGGCTATCACCCCTGCGCGGCCCTGCCGGGATATGAGATGTATTACTTTACCATCCTGGGGGGATTAACCCAACGCCCATTGGTGCAATATTTTCAACCCACACATGCCTATCAGGTGGAAACCATCCCCGGCATCAAGGATATGGTGGCAAAGTTTAAATGACCCTTGCAACCCTAAAACAGGTATTAGAGCCGGCCCAATCCGGCGGCTATGCTGTGGCAGGGCTGGTCACACTTGGATGGGAAGATATGCGGGCCTATGTCGCGGCCGCTGAACAGGAAAATGTACCCGTGATTTTACAGGCTGGCCCAAGCTGCCGTGCCCATACCCCGCTGCCAATTTTGGGTAAAATGTTTCGCCATTTGGCCGAAGAGGCATCGGTGCCCGTGGTGGCTCATCTGGATCACGGGTATACTTTCGAAGAGTGCCGCGAAGCACTTGAAAGCGGATTTACATCCCTCATGTTTGATGGGTCGCGCAAAGCTTTGGCCCAAAATATTGACGAAACAGCCGCGATTGTCGAACTGGCCCGATCGGCGCAGATTTCCTGTGAAGGTGAAATTGGCTTTGTTGGATATTCAGGCGGTGAAAATTCTGCCGGCACAGACCCGGATGAGGCGGCAAAGTTCGCGCGTGAAACCGGCGTTGATGCTATGGCGATTTCAATCGGCAATGTGCACCTTCAACAAGATCAGGAAGGCGAGCTTGATGAACAGCGGCTGCGCGCGATCGAGGCGGTGACAGACGTGCCCTTGGTCATCCACGGGGGCTCGGGGGTGCCGGCCGCCCAGCGCCGCCACTTGGCGCAAAACTCAAAGATTTGCAAATTTAATATCGGCACCGAATTGCGTATGGCCTTTGGTGCGGCATTGCGATCCGCTGTAGAAGCTGATCCCGCTCGTTTCGACAGGGTGGCTATACTGAAAGAAACGCACGATCCTTTGGTGGCCGCAACACGACATGTGCTAAAGGGTTTTATAGCAAAGCAAGAAGGATAACATAGATGTTAAAACTGGCGCTTTTGGGATGTGGCCGTATCGGGCAAGTACATGCGCGCTCAATCAGCCAACTGGCTGACAAAGCACGTCTGGTCGCTGTTGCTGACGCTTATGAGCCTGCCGCACAAGAATTGGCTGCCGCCTCCGGCGCAGAGGTGCGCAGCAGCGCACAAATCATGCAAAGCGATGATATCGATGCCGTCATCGTTGGCACCCCTACGGATACGCATTACCAGCTCATCCATGACGCCGCCGCCGCCGCCAAAGCCATTTTTTGCGAAAAGCCTATAGATATGTCAGCGGAGCGAATTCGCGACTGTATTGTGGCCTCCAAAAAGGCAAATGTTGCCTTTATGACCGCCTTTAACCGCCGGTTTGATCCCAATTTTTCCGATATTCAGGCCCGCATTGCCGCTGGTGAAATTGGCGATGTCGAGCTTATTACGATCCTGTCACGGGACCCCGCGCCACCCCCGATCAGCTATATTAAATCCTCGGGTGGTCTTTTTCGCGATATGATGATCCATGATTTCGACATGGCACGGTTTTTACTGGGCGAAGAGGTGATCAGTATTTTCGCGGTGGGATCGTCTTTGGTTGATCCCGAAATTGGATCGGCAGGCGATATTGATACGGCTGCGGTGACACTGAGTACCGCAAGCGGTAAAATATGCCAGATTTCCAATTCACGCCGCGCCAGTTACGGCTATGATCAACGGCTCGAAGTGCATGGATCAAAGGGAATGCTGCGCGCTGAAAACACTTTGAAAAACGGTGTTGAAGTGGCCACGCAAAATGGGTTTCAAAAAGCGCCCGCGCAGCATTTTTTTTTAGAGCGCTATGAGGAAGCCTACCGCCTTGAGATGGCGCATTTCATTGATGCTCTTAGCAGTGGCCAAACGCCTTCGCCTTCTGCCAGTGATGGGTTGCAAGCTCAGCTATTGGCTGATGCCGCGGCACAATCGCTGGCCACCGGCTTGCCGGTTCAATTGGCAAACGATCCGGCATAAAGACACCCAAGCTGACGCCAAAACAGCCGCAGGTATGCCTCAGCACTGGGGGCGGTTATGATGTGGGAAATCCTTTGCATCTGCACCGATCACCGATATGCTGATCCATGCGACAGGCAGGCAATTGAGGCAATGAATTTTAAAACACAAAAACTTTTTGGACTACCGCCGGGTGTTGATTTTCCAAAGGCTCTGGTGGATGGTCTTTGCGCACACTTCAAAACCTATCCGCCGGATGCCTTGGCCCGCAGCCATATCATCGTCAATACCGAACGCATGCGCCGCCGTATCCGCCAGCTTTTTGCTGCAAAATCCGATGTTCTGCATCCCAAAGTGCATGTTCTCACCGATCTTAGCGGGTTTGCCACCGATCTAGAATTGCCGGTGGTGCCCTCGTCGCTCAAAAACCGCTTTGAGCTAATTGCTCTGATTGACAAGCTGCTTCAATCACAGCCCGATCTGGCCGCACGGTCCGCGCTATTTGATCTTGCCGATAGCCTTGCCAGCTTAATCGACGAAATGCAGGGTGAGGCGGTTGATCCTGCAGCCATCAGCGCGCTGAATGTTTCTGACCAATCCGGCCATTGGCAACGCATGCAGGCTTTTTTGGCCATTGCGCAAACCTATCTAGATGCCGGCCAAACTGATCCTGACAAAGAAGGGCTTCAGCGGAAAATTGTAACGCATCTGGCCAAAAAATGGGCCAAAAACCCAATTTCCGAACCAGTCATAATAGCCGGTTCCACAGGATCGCGCGGCACCACGCTCGAGCTGATGAAAGCGGTCGCCCAATTGCCGCAAGGCTCTATTCTGCTGCCTGGCTTCGACTTTGATATGCCACTGCCAGCGTGGAATGATCTGGCCGAGGCGATGAGCGCCGAGGATCACCCGCAATATCGATTTTATAATTTGCTTGGCATTTTGGGCCAGACCCCTAATCAGGTCGAACACTGGCCTATGGGTGATGCTGCACCCCATCCCAGAACTGCCTTGGTGTCCTTGGCACTGCGCCCGGCTCCGGTGACCGACTGCTGGCTTGCCGAAGGGCCAAAACTTGCCAATCTTGCCCAAGCCACCGAAG
Source organism: uncultured Paracoccaceae bacterium (assembly GCA_965659715.1). GTDB lineage: Bacteria > Pseudomonadota > Alphaproteobacteria > Rhodobacterales > Rhodobacteraceae > CABZJG01. The sequence goes on from CBFHXE010000064.1 coordinate 7,880, forward strand.
CCATGACCCTGCTAGAAGCGCCCAATACGCGGAATGAAGCGCTTGCCATTGCACTGCGTCTGCGCCAAGCCGCAGAAGAAGGCCAAACAGCAGCGCTTATCACCCCCGACCGGCAGCTCACGCGGCAGGTGACAGCCGCGCTTGATCGGTGGGACATTTTACCAGATGACAGCGCGGGTATTCCGCTTCCGCTCACACCGCCGGGCCGATTTTTGCGTCATGTTTGCGGCCTCCTTGCCGCACCTTTGACCACCGCCCAACTGCTTGCATTGCTCAAGCATCCACTGACCCACAGCGGCGGTGCGCGCAGTGATCACCTTTTGCTCACTCGCGAGCTTGAATTGCACTTGCGCAAAAAGGCCATTCCCTATCCTGATAAGGAGGCGCTAAGACACTGGGCAGCCAGCCAACCTCATGACATGGCCGCCGATTGGGCCGAATGGGCAATTCGCTGTTTCACCGGCCAAAACACGGACGGCCAAAATGCTTTTTGTGACTTTTTTGATCAGCATATTCGCCAAGCCGAACTCATCGCTGCAGGATGCCAGCCAACATCAGAAGAAGAAAGCGGTGCGCTTTGGGCCAAAAAGGCTGGCCAAGAGGCCCGCGCTGTGATTGATGAAATCAAAGCTGCTGCCGCCCATGCAGGTATCATGTCGGTGCAGGATTATAGTCATATCTTCAACGGGGTAATCAGCCAGAAAGAAGTGCGCAATCACGACACGCCGCACCCGCATCTGCTGATATGGGGCACCCTAGAAGCGCGGGTTCAGGGCGCTGACCTAGTGATCTTGGGCGGTTTAAATGAGGCAAGCTGGCCGCAAGCGCCGAGCCCTGATCCATGGCTCAATAGAGCCATGCGCAACGCGGTTGGGCTTTTGCTTCCCGAGCGGCGTATCGGGCTTTCAGCGCATGATTTTCAACAGGCAGTGGCAGCAAAAAATGTCTGGATAACAAGGTCTAAGCGCTCTGATGATGCGGAAACTGTCCCGTCCCGCTGGCTCAACCGATTAACCAATTTGCTCAGTGGACTCACTGACAGCGGCGGACCGCAGGCACTTGATGCAATGCAAGACCGCGGTGCGCATTTTTTGGCACTGGTGGATCAATTTGAAGCCTGTGAGCCCAGAGCGGCAGCCACACGCCCAGCGCCGCGGCCGCCGCTTTCCGCGCGCCCGACGCAGCTTTCGGTAACCGAGATTAAATCGCTGATCCGCGACCCTTATGCAATCTATGCCAAGCGCGTTCTTCACCTGCGGCCTCTGGCCCCTTTGGATCAAGCGCCGGACGCCAAACTGCGCGGCATTATCGCCCACAAGGTGATGGAGACCTTTGTGCGCGACTGGCAAAAGCAACCCCTTATAGACCAAGAGCAGCGGTTTTTGGATCTGTCGAGAACCATCTTGGAGGAAGATGTTCCATGGGCTGTCAGCCGTATGTTTTGGCAGACACGGATGCAAAAAGTTGCAGGCGACTTGATCGCAAAGGAAACCCAACGCCAAGGCCATGGCGAACCGATTGCCTTTGAGCGTCGCGGCCATTTGGCCATAGAAGATTTGAATTTTACCCTGTCTGCCATAGCCGACCGGATTGACCGCGCCGAAGACGGCGGGCTGTGCATTTATGACTATAAGACCGGCACGCCCCCGACACCCGATCAACAGCGTGTTTTTGACAAACAATTGTATCTTATGGCAGCGATTGCCGAACATGGCGGGTTTAAAGAAATTGGCCCTGCGCCCGTGGCAACGGCTGCCTTTATTGGCATTGGCGGAAGTTACAAAGAACAAATCGCACCGTTTGACGATGAGCCGCTCGATAGCGCGTGGAAAAAGTTCAAAGACTTAATCGCGTCATATCAATCTTATGAGCAAGGCTATAGCGCGCGACGGGCGCTCTTTAGCGTGAAAGATTTTTCCGATTATGACCAGCTGTCAAGATTTGGAGAATGGACCCTGAGCGATACGCCCGTACCCGAGGATCTAACATGATCCGCGATGCTGCCACCCAGCGCCAAGTGCAGGCTGCGCATCCGAATATGTCCACATGGCTGTCTGCCAATGCGGGCTCTGGTAAAACCAAGGTTTTGACAGACCGCGTAGCGCGCCTATTGCTTAGTGGAATTTCGCCCGAACATATTTTGTGTTTGACCTATACCAAGGCTGCGGCCAGTGAAATGCAAAACCGGCTGTTCAAAAGATTGGGCAAATGGGCGATGCTCGGCAATGACGCCCTTGGCCGAGAATTGATCAAGCTTGGGCTTGACCAAACCCCTGATCAGGCCACTTTGCGCCGCGCGCGCACGCTTTTTGCCCGCGCCATAGAAGCGCCGGGCGGGTTAAAAATTCAAACCATCCATTCGTTTTGCGCGACAATTTTGCGACGCTTTCCCTTGGAAGCAGGTGTCAGCCCACAATTCAAAGAAATGGAAGAGCGCGCCGCGGTTCTTCTGTGTAATGAAGTTTTGGAAACCATGGCGCAGTCTGCAGATGCGCCATTGGTTGATGCGCTATCGCTCTATGCCGGTGAGCATTCTTTGGAAAAACTTGTCCAATCGGTGGTAAAGTATCGCCACAAACTTCAGCTTGCATCGCCCCGCAGCGAAATATGGGCGCGCTTTGGGCTTGCGTCTGGTGTAAGCGAAGAGACCGTTTTGTCAGAGGTTTTGAGTGAGGTACATCTCGATTTGATTACCCGGATTATTCCACTTTTGGGCGGGGGCGGAAAAACAGATGTTAAAATGGCCGCCCAATTGCGCCGGATCACACATGTCTCTTTTAGTGCCCTAGCGATCCTTGAAGGCGTATTTTTGTTTGGGGGCTCTGCTAAAAACCCTTTTGGGGCCAAAATTGGCAAGTTTCCCAGCAAAGATTTGCGCCTTGGGGCAATGGCCGAAGATATGCCCGAGCTAGAAGAGCTTATGCTGCAAGTCGAGAGCATTCGCGAGACACGGCTTTCCTTGCAAGCGGCGCAGAAAACAGCAGTTTTGCATGAATTTTCTGCCGTATTCCTACCCCGCTATGAACGCCAAAAACAGCTGCGTGGCTGGCTTGATTTCGATGACTTGATCTTAAGGGCGCGCAATCTTTTGAGTGATCCCAAAGTGGCCGACTGGGTGTTATACCGCCTGGACGGCGGCATTGATCACATTTTGGTTGATGAGGCCCAAGATACCAGTCCAGTACAATGGGATGTCATCCAGTCCTTGGCCCAAGAGTTTACCAGCGGCCAGGGCGCGCGCGCAGATGTGGCCCGAACCATTTTTGTGGTTGGGGATAAAAAACAGTCAATTTATTCGTTTCAAGGCGCTGATCCAACCGAATTTGATCGCATGAAACAAGAGTTTGCCGAGCGCCTAAAACAAAGTGAAACACCGCTTTTAGACACCACGTTAGAATATTCCTTTCGCTCTTCATCTGCGATCCTCAGCGTGGTTGATCAAACCTTTCAAGAGCATATCAGTTCGGGCTTTGCTGCGGACCAAAAACACCGCGCCTTTAAAACCGATTTACCTGGCCGGGTTGATTTATGGCCCATTATTGATCCTGTGGAACGGCAAAAAGATACCGAATGGCAACGGCCAGTGGATTTGCTTGGGCAAGACAACCATCTGGTGCAACTGGCCAATGAGGTTGCACGATCCATTGATCAGATGATTTCAGACCGCACTGCTTTACCCCAGGGGCCAGATGAAAACGGCAACTATCCTGCGCGGCCCGTTATGCCGGCTGATTTTTTAATATTGGTGCAACGCAGGTCCGATTTGTTTCATGAAATCATTCGTGCCTGTAAAGCTAGAGATTTACCAATAGCGGGCGCTGACCGGCTTAAAGTTGGGGCAGAGCTGGCGGTGCGAGACTTGGCAGCATTGCTGTCCTTTCTTGCCACGCCCGAAGATGATCTTTCCTTGGCGATCGCACTGAAATCGCCGCTTTTCAATTGGGATGAACAAAGGCTGTTTTCCTTAGCACATGGCCGGGGAAAGCAGTTCTTGTGGCAAAAAATGCGCAGCTCAGCCGATGAATATAAAACTGAATTAGCCGTGCTTCATGATCTTTTACAGCAGGCTGATTTTCTTAGGCCATTTGATTTGCTGGAACGTATTTTATCGCGCCATGATGGGCGGTCAAAAATCCTGTCACGTTTGGGGCCTGAAGCCGAAGATGGGCTTAATGCACTTTTGTCACAAGCACTGTCATATGAACAAAACGACGTGCCAAGCCTCACAGGGTTTTTGGTGTGGATGGAAACCGATACATTAGAAATCAAACGTCAAATGGACGCTGCAGGCAACCAGATACGGGTGATGACTGTGCATGGTGCCAAAGGTTTGGAATCGCCAATTGTCATTCTGCCTGATTGCGCGTATCGCCAAATGCGGCTGCAGGATGAATTAATCGATGGCTCGGACGGGGTGATTTGGAAAACCAAGTCTGATGAAATGCCTGATGCGGTGCGACGGGCTGCGGCTGAAAAACAGCAATCAGAGATTTATGAGCGCGACCGTCTGCTGTATGTTGCCATGACGCGGGCGGAAAAGTGGCTTATGGTTACGGCTGCAGGCGACATCGCGGGCGAGCCTACTGCGTGGTACAGCAAAGTTCAAAGCGCGATGCAGCACGCCGGAGCGGTTAAACACTCTTTTGGTCTCGGTGACGGTCTGCGGGTTGAACATGGCACTTGGCCAAGTACTTCTGATGTTGTTTCCGGCAAAGACAGCACCATTTCTATCCCTCTTCCGGATTGGGTGAACAGCCTGCCCTCCGAAACCCATGAACCAAAGGCGCCTCTCAGCCCGTCAGAGCTTGGTGGTGCTAAGGCACTTTCCCATGAGGACAATTCGGATGAGGCCGCCGCTAAAAAGCGGGGCATTCAAATTCATAAGTTGCTTGAAGTGTTTCCTGATGTGGATCAAAGGCTCTGGCCACAGCAAGGCACTTCTATTTTGGCAACAGCCGGGGTTGCGGCTGAGCCGGTTGAATTTTCCGAATTAATGCGCGAAGCAGCCGGTGTGATTCAAAACCCTGATCTAGGCTTTTTGTTTTCACCGGAAGCTTTATGTGAAGTTGGTATTTCCGGGCAACTTTCCCCACAGCACGAAGAACAGATGAACGGTGTTATTGATCGGTTGTTGGTGCGGGATGATGATGTTTGGGTTGTTGACTTCAAAACCAACGCAAATGTTCCAAAGATGCCATCAGACGTGCCCTTGGGGCTATTACGGCAGCTCGGCGCATATTCAACCGCCGTGGCTAGACTTTATCCGCACCATATCATTAAGCCTGCGATTTTATGGACCAAAACAGCGCAATTGATGCCGATTAGTTACGCTCAGGTGGTGGCGGAAATTTCTAAGGTCGAGCTCTCTTGACGTTTGAAGGGGGCGACCCTAATTTTGAACAGTGTGAGCAGGTCACGATAGGAGATAAAAATGGCGACAGTTGCGGTAACAGATGACACTTTCGACGCAGAAGTAAAGAACTCGGACATTCCCGTTGTGGTCGACTTTTGGGCCGAATGGTGTGGTCCCTGCAAGCAAATTGGCCCCGCATTGGAGGAACTTTCCAATGAAATGGAAGGCCAGATCAAGATCGTCAAAGTGGATGTTGATAATAATCCCAACGCACCGGCAGCGATGGGTGTTCGCGGTATTCCTGCTCTGTTTATCTTCAAAGATGGTCAGGTGATTTCAAATCGTGCAGGAGCAGCACCTAAGGCAGCTCTGCAAAGCTGGATCCAAGACTCAATCTAGCCCATCCCTGACAAAAACCTGCACATCGGCAACATTTGTGCCGGTAGCGCCAGTGACAAGCAAATCATTCGCCAATGAAAGCGCGCGGTTGCTGTCGCTGTTGCTAAGTAATTGCCCGATGTTGCCTCCGGCGGCTTCAATTCGGGCAATTGTATTTGCGTGAACCAAACCGCCTGCGGCCTCTGTTGGGCCATCCCGCCCATCGGTTCCGCCGCTCAAAAATGCCCAGTTTCCAGGCATATTTTGTAGTAAGCGCGCTACTCTTAACGCCAGCTCTTGATTGCGGCCACCGCGACCGGAGCCCGTGACATTCACCGTTGTTTCGCCGCCCCATAATAAAACCTGTGGCGCTGTAGCCTTCTTGCCAAGAATGAAGGAGGCAATCTCATCCGCAGCATCTTTTACGTTTCCTTGCAGGTGATCTGAAACGACCAAGGGTGCCCAAGCCCTTGCGGCATCGCACATGGCGTCAAGACTATAGCGGTTTGAACATATAAGTTGGTTTTGCGCCTGAAAAGGCGTGTCAAAGGGCTGCCTGTTGTCCTTTATGAGTTGACTTTGGACATCTTTCGGCAGCGTTTGGAAATGACCGCGCGATCTAAGCAGCGCGGCGGCCTGCGCCGCGGTGCCAATTGGGGCTACTGTTGGTCCGCTGGCAATCGCGCGTAAATCATCGCCAATGACATCGGAAATGATGAGCGATCGAACGGGAGCGGGTGATGCCAAGCGCGTTAATCCTCCACCTTTCAAGGTTGAGAGCTGCTGCCGGATTAGATTTATTTCGTTAATTTCATAGCCATTTCGCAACAAAATCTCAGTGGTCTCGATTTTGTCGTTTAGGGTTATATCAGCGATGGGCGATGGTAGAAGTGCCGATCCACCACCGGATATTAGCGCGAGAACAAAGTCGTTTTGTCCGGCATCTATCAAAGATTCTGTGATGCGCCGCGCAGCCATTTGGCCATTTTTGTCGGGCACAGGGTGGCCTGCCGCAATTACTTGACACCCATTTATGGTTCGCGCATTTTCATAGTTGGTAACAGCAATAGCTTGGGGATTTACACTTTCCGGGACATGTCTTAGGGCCTCTTCCATCATTGCACAGGCCGCTTTTCCCAATGCAATCAGGATGAGACGACCGCCGGGCATTGCCGGCAGTGGGGCGGCCAGAAGGGATTTTCGCACTGCTTGAGCAGGCTCTGCGGCCTCGATTGCGCGGTCAAATAGAGACCGCGCAAATTGTCTTGGATTAGGAATTGTCATGCAGCTTCAATCTGTTTGACCTTTTCTATTAGAACTTCAGCTTGGCGTATTGATGCATAATCAATCAAGCGCCCATCAAGAGAAACAGCACCTTTTCCGGCTGCTTCGGCATCCGCCATAGCGCTTAAAATCCGGTTTGCGCGATCCACTTCGCCTTCTGAGGGGCTCATGACTTCGTTTGCCAAGGCGATCTGACTTGGATGAATAGCCCATTTGCCTTCACAGCCCAGTACGGCAGCCCGTTTTGCGGCTGCGCGATAACCATCTGGATCGGAAAAATCGCCGAACGGCCCATCAATGGGTCGCAGCCCATTGGCCCGTGCGGCAACCACCATTCTGGCCAGCGCGTAGTGCCACATATCACCCCAATGGATATCTCGACCACCGTCCTCGTTCGGGTCGGTCAAAACTGAATA
>CBFHXE010000065.1:0-14409 GCA_965659715.1 uncultured Paracoccaceae bacterium
AAAGATCTGGTCGAAGCTGGCGGCAAAGCGGTCCAAGAAGGTGTCGACAAAGCAGAAGCAGAAGAGATCAAAGGCAAGCTGGAAGCAGCTGGCGCAGAGGTTGAACTGAAGTAATCCACACCCAGGGCAACCTGGATGTATTCGGCTGAGAGCAGTGAAAATTGCTCTCAGCCCTACCTGTCTTAGAAAGGTCCGTTGTTCATACGGAGTTTTCTCAGGCAAGGTTCAAAGATCGGGAGGCTTTCATTGGGAAGAAAGCCAGGAATTGATCGAACCAAGCTGTCTCTTATGGGCGTGCCACCGGGACCCGACGGTTGGCGCATCCGGTGAGAAAATTGAAAGGTGATATCGACCATGGCTCAAAGCTACATTGGCCAAAAACGTCTTCGTAAGTATTACGGTAAAATCCGTGAAGTTCTTGAAATGCCGAATCTGATTGAGGTTCAAAAATCTTCTTATGATCTGTTTCTAAAGTCTGGCGATCAGCCAGTTCCTTTGGACGGTGAAGGCATAAAAGGCGTTTTTCAGTCTGTTTTTCCAATTAAGGATTTTAACGAAACATCCGTTTTGGAATTTGTTAGCTATGATTTGGAAAAGCCCAAATACGATGTTGAAGAGTGTCAGCAACGTGACATGACCTACAGCGCGCCACTTAAAGTGACGCTGCGCCTGATTGTGTTTGACGTCGACGAAGATACAGGCGCCAAATCGGTCAAAGATATCAAAGAACAGGACGTCTTTATGGGCGATATGCCTTTAATGACGCCAAACGGGACCTTTGTCGTCAATGGCACAGAGCGTGTTATCGTTTCCCAGATGCACCGCTCGCCAGGGGTGTTTTTCGACCATGACAAAGGCAAAACCCACAGCTCTGGTAAGCTGCTGTTTGCCTGCCGCATCATTCCCTATCGTGGCTCTTGGCTGGACTTTGAATTTGATGCGAAAGACATTGTGTTCGCCCGGATCGACCGGCGCCGCAAATTACCGGTGACCACGCTTCTATATGCGCTGGGGTTGGATCAAGAAGGCATTATGGACGCCTATTATGATACGGTTGATTACAAACTTTCAAACAGCAAAGGGTGGGTTACAAAATTCTTCCCCGAGCGCGTGCGTGGTACGCGCCCCCTTTATGATCTGGTTGATGCTGCCTCGGGCGAGGTTATCGGCGAAGCAGGTAAAAAAGTGACCCCTCGGGCGGTCAAAAAATTGATCGATGCAGGTAAAGTCACAGAGCTCTTGTTGCCATTTGAGCAAATCGTCGGGAAATTTGTCGCGCGTGATATTATCAACGAAGAAAACGGCGCAATCTATGTCGAGGCTGGCGATGAATTGACGCTGGAATACGATAAAGAGGGTGAAATCACCGGCGGATCGCTTAAAGAGCTGATTGATGCGGGCTTTACCGATATTCCGGTGCTGGACATAGATAATATCAACGTCGGCCCCTATATGCGCAACACCATGGCGCAAGATAAAAACATGAGCCGCGAAACCGCGCTGATGGATATCTATCGGGTCATGCGCCCCGGCGAGCCACCCACTGTGGATGCCGCCTCTGCGCTGTTTGATACATTGTTCTTTGATAGCGAACGCTATGATTTATCAGCTGTTGGCCGGGTCAAAATGAACATGCGTCTGGCATTGGACGCAGAAGACACACAACGCACTTTGCGCAAAGAAGACATTGTTGCCTGTATTAAGGCCTTGGTTGAATTGCGTGATGGCAAAGGCGATGTGGATGACATTGACCACCTTGGAAATCGCCGCGTGCGCTCGGTTGGTGAGTTGATGGAAAACCAATATCGCGTTGGTTTGTTGCGGATGGAGCGCGCGATCAAAGAACGCATGTCATCGGTCGAAATCGACACAGTGATGCCGCAGGATTTGATCAACGCGAAACCTGCCGCAGCGGCTGTGCGTGAATTTTTTGGCTCAAGCCAGCTTTCACAATTTATGGACCAAACAAACCCCTTGTCTGAAGTGACGCATAAACGCCGCCTCTCGGCGCTTGGGCCAGGCGGGCTTACCCGTGAGCGGGCAGGCTTTGAGGTGCGCGACGTACATGCCACCCACTATGGCCGCATGTGTCCAATTGAAACTCCGGAAGGGCCAAACATTGGTCTTATTAACTCACTTGCAACCTTTGCTCGGGTGAACAAATACGGGTTTATCGAAACCCCTTACCGTGTTGTTAAAGATGCACAGGTCACTGACGAAGTGCATTATATGTCGGCCACCGAAGAAATGCGGCACACTGTGGCGCAGGCGAACGCAACCTTGGATGAGCAAGGGCGTTTTCAAAACGAATTGGTAAGCACCCGTCAAGCTGGCGATTATACGCTGGCACCACGCGAAAGTGTTGATCTGATCGATGTGAGCCCCAAACAATTGGTATCGGTAGCGGCCTCGCTTATCCCGTTCTTGGAAAATGATGACGCGAACCGCGCTTTGATGGGATCAAACATGCAGCGTCAGGCTGTGCCGTTACTTCGCGCAGAAGCGCCACTTGTGGGCACAGGTATCGAGGAAGTCGTTGCGCGGGATTCTGGTGCTGCGATTATGGCCAAACGCGCCGGCGTGGTCGATCAGGTGGATGCCCAACGTATTGTGATCCGGGCGACAGCAGATCTTGAAATGGGCGATGCTGGCGTTGACATTTACCGGATGCGTAAATTCCAGCGCAGCAACCAAAACACCTGTATCAACCAACGGCCATTGGTCAAAGTGGGTCAAACTGTCACCAAAGGCGAAGTGATTGCCGATGGTCCGTCCACGGATCTTGGTGAATTGGCGCTTGGCAAAAACGTTGTCGTCGCCTTTATGCCTTGGAATGGCTACAACTATGAGGACTCGATCCTGATCTCAGAGCGTGTCGCACGCGATGATGTCTTTACTTCGGTTCACATCGAAGAATTTGAGGTCGCCGCTCGGGATACCAAGCTTGGCCCAGAAGAGATCACAAGGGATATTCCGAATGTCGGCGAGGAAGCTTTGCGCAACCTCGACGAGGCCGGAATAGTCTATATCGGCGCTGACGTTGAGCCGGGCGATATTCTGGTGGGTAAAATCACCCCCAAAGGCGAAAGCCCAATGACCCCAGAAGAAAAACTTCTGCGGGCAATTTTTGGTGAAAAAGCGTCGGACGTGCGCGATACATCTTTGCGCGTGAAGCCCGGGGATTTCGGCACAGTTGTTGAAGTGCGTGTGTTCAACCGCCACGGTGTTGAAAAAGACGAGCGTGCTTTGCAAATTGAACGCGAAGAGGTCGAAAGTCTTGCGCGCGACCGCGATGATGAACTTGCGATCCTCGATCGTAATATCTATGCGCGTCTGAAAGCCCGGATTATGGGCAAAGTGGCGGTCAAAGGTCCCAAAGGTGTCAAGTCAAACGCTGTTATCGACGAAGAGCTGCTTGAAACCCTAACCCGCGGTCAATGGTGGCAACTGGCGCTTTCTGAAGAGCAAGACGCGCAAGAGGTCGAAGCGCTGCACGAGCAATATGAAGCTCAAAAGCGCACTTTGGATGCCCGCTTTGAAGACAAAGTTGAAAAAGTCCGCCGCGGCGATGATTTGCCGCCCGGTGTGATGAAAATGGTCAAAGTCTTTATCGCGGTGAAGCGTAAGCTGCAGCCCGGTGATAAAATGGCCGGACGTCACGGCAACAAAGGTGTGATTTCAAAAGTGGTTCCAATGGAAGATATGCCGTTCTTGGCAGATGGAACACCTGTTGATTTCTGTCTGAACCCGCTCGGCGTGCCATCTCGGATGAACGTTGGTCAGATTTTGGAAACCCATATGGGCTGGGCCGCGCGCTCGCTTGGTCTAAAGATCGACGATGCGTTACAAGATTATCGCCGCTCTGGAGATTTGACGCCTGTCCGTGAAGCCATGAAACTGGCCTATGGTGATGATGTTTATGCCGAGGGCATTGGAACCATGAGCGAAGATGAGCTGATTGAAGCCGCTGGCAATGTGTGCACAGGTGTCCCGATTGCGACGCCAGTTTTTGACGGCGCCAAAGAGAGCGATGTGAACGACTCGCTGGTTCGGGCCGGCTTTGACCAGTCTGGTCAGTCGATCCTGTTTGACGGGCGCACCGGCGAACAGTTTAGCCGTCCGGTCACTGTTGGCATCAAATATCTGCTCAAACTGCATCACCTTGTTGACGATAAAATCCATGCCCGTTCAACTGGACCATACAGCCTTGTCACCCAGCAACCACTGGGCGGTAAAGCACAGTTTGGTGGTCAGCGCTTCGGTGAAATGGAGGTCTGGGCACTGGAAGCATATGGCGCAGCTTACACGCTGCAAGAAATGCTGACGGTCAAATCGGACGATGTTGCCGGCCGGACCAAGGTCTATGAATCAATCGTTAAAGGCGAAGACAACTTTGAAGCGGGCGTGCCCGAAAGCTTTAATGTGCTTGTCAAAGAAGTCCGCGGCCTTGGCCTAAATATGGAACTCCTGGACGCGGAGGAAGGGGAATAAGGCGCGCGCTTTATTCTCCCCCCCTTCGTCCCTAATTTGAGGAAATCAAAATGAACCAGGAACTGACAAACAACCCATTTAACCCATTGACCTCCCCCAAGGTGTTTGACGAGATCAAAGTATCGCTCGCCAGCCCTGAGCGGATCTTGTCATGGTCATTCGGTGAAATTAAAAAACCAGAAACCATCAACTACCGCACATTCAAGCCAGAACGCGACGGCCTGTTCTGTGCTCGGATTTTTGGCCCGACCAAAGATTACGAATGTCTGTGCGGCAAATATAAGCGGATGAAATATCGCGGCGTTGTCTGCGAAAAATGCGGCGTTGAAGTCACGTTGCAAAAAGTCCGCCGCGAGCGGATGGGCCACATTGAGCTGGCCTCACCCGTTGCCCATATCTGGTTTCTAAAATCACTGCCGTCGCGCATTGGTCTTATGCTTGATATGACCCTGCGCGATCTTGAGCGGGTGCTCTATTTTGAAAACTATGTGGTGATCGAGCCCGGTCTGACCGATCTGACCTATGGCCAGATGATGACCGAAGAAGAGTATATGGATGCCCAAGATACCTTTGGCATGGATGCCTTTACCGCCAATATTGGCGCCGAGGCCATTCGCGAAATGCTCGCGGCCATTGATCTTGAGACCGAAGCCGAGCAATTGCGCGCCGATCTCAAAGAAGCCACAGGCGAGCTGAAGCCCAAGAAAATCATCAAACGACTAAAAGTTGTCGAAAGCTTTTTGGAATCTGGCAACCGTCCAGAGTGGATGATCTTGACCGTTGTTCCGGTCATTCCGCCAGAATTGCGCCCATTGGTGCCGCTGGATGGTGGTCGGTTTGCAACCTCGGATCTAAACGATCTTTATCGCCGTGTGATCAACCGTAACAACCGTCTGAAGCGTCTGATTGAGCTTCGTGCGCCTGATATTATCGTACGCAACGAAAAACGGATGTTGCAGGAATCTGTTGATGCATTGTTTGACAATGGTCGCCGCGGCCGTGTCATCACCGGTGCCAACAAGCGCCCTCTAAAGTCTTTGTCAGATATGCTCAAAGGTAAACAGGGCCGTTTCCGTCAGAACCTGCTTGGTAAGCGGGTTGATTTCTCGGGTCGTTCGGTGATTGTGACCGGCCCGGAATTAAAGCTGCATCAATGCGGGCTTCCCAAGAAAATGGCACTTGAGCTGTTCAAGCCGTTTATCTACAGCCGGCTTGAGGCAAAAGGGCTATCAAGCACGGTCAAACAGGCCAAGAAGCTTGTAGAAAAAGAACGCCCCGAGGTGTGGGATATCCTTGATGAGGTGATCCGCGAACATCCGGTGATGTTGAACCGCGCCCCGACTTTGCACCGTTTGGGTATTCAGGCGTTTGAGCCTGTGCTGATCGAAGGCAAAGCGATCCAGTTGCATCCGCTTGTATGTTCTGCGTTTAACGCGGACTTCGACGGTGACCAGATGGCCGTGCACGTACCGCTGAGCCTTGAGGCACAGCTGGAAGCCCGGGTGTTGATGATGTCGACAAACAACGTTTTGTCGCCTGCCAACGGTGCGCCGATCATCGTACCTTCTCAGGATATGATCCTTGGGCTTTATTACACTACGATCATGCGCGAAGGCATGAAAGGCGAAGGCATGGTCTTTTCCTCGATTGAAGAAGTACAATACGCTCTGGATACGGATGTGGTGCATTTGCACGCAAAAATTACCGCCCGTATTCCTCAGATCGACGAGCATGGCATCGAAGTCAGCAAACGCTTTGAAACCACACCGGGCCGTGTGCGGTTAGGGTCTTTGCTGCCAAAAAATGCCAAAGCGCCTTTTCATTTGGTCAATGACTTAATGCGCAAAAAAGATGTGCAGCGCGTGATTGACACGGTTTATCGCTATTGCGGTCAGAAAGAATCCGTAATTTTCTGTGATCAAATCATGACCATGGGTTTCCAAGAAGCCTTCAAGGCCGGGATTTCCTTTGGTAAGGACGATATGGTTATCCCTGATAGCAAATGGCCCATCGTTGATGAAACCCGCGGTCAGGTCAAAGACTTTGAGCAGCAATATATGGACGGTTTGATCACCCAAGGCGAAAAGTACAACAAGGTGGTCGATGCTTGGTCAAAATGTAACGACAAAGTCACCGATGCCATGATGAACACAATTTCGGCCTCTTCTCAGGATGAAAGTGGCGCCGATATTGAGCCAAATAGCGTCTATATGATGGCGCACTCTGGTGCGCGTGGATCGGTCACCCAGATGAAGCAGCTTGGCGGTATGCGCGGGCTGATGGCAAAACCGAACGGCGATATTATCGAAACTCCGATTGTTTCGAACTTTAAAGAGGGCTTAACGGTTCTTGAATACTTCAACTCGACCCACGGGGCTCGTAAAGGTCTGTCCGACACGGCGCTTAAAACAGCGAACTCGGGGTATTTGACACGCCGGTTGGTGGATGTGGCTCAGGATTGCATTGTCAGAATGCGCGATTGCGGCACCGAAAATTCGATCACTGCAGAAACCGCTGTGAACGATGGTGAGGTCGTCAGTTCACTGGCAGAGCGCGTGCTTGGCCGGGTTGCGGCTGAGGACATCCTAAAACCAGGTACAGATGAAGTTATTGTTGCCAAAGGCAACTTGATTGATGAGCTGATCGCCGATGCAATTGATGCAGCTGGGTTGCAGTCTGCACGTATTCGCAGCCCACTAACCTGTGAAGCCGAAGAAGGCGTGTGTTCAATGTGCTATGGTCGGGACCTAGCACGTGGCACAATTGTCAATATCGGTGAAGCGGTAGGAATTATAGCTGCGCAGTCGATTGGTGAGCCTGGGACGCAGCTGACTATGCGAACATTCCACATTGGTGGGGTGGCACAAGGTGGTCAGCAATCATTCCTTGAAGCCAGCCAAGATGGGGTTATTGCCTTTGAAAATGCGCAGACATTGAAAAATGCTAATGGCGAAACACTGGTGATGGGACGCAACATGAAACTGTTGATCCTTGATGAGCATGGCGAAGAACGCGCAAGCCATAAATTGGGTTACGGCAGCAAATTGTTTGTTAAGGCCAAGGCCAAAATCAGCCGTGGCGACAAGCTGTTTGAATGGGATCCTTATACCCTTCCGATCATTGCCGAAAAGGCCGGTATGGCCAAACATGTGGATCTGGTCAACGGTGTTGCCGTGCGCGAAGTAACCGATGATGCCACTGGCATGACCCAAAAAATCGTAACCGATTGGAGGGCTGCACCAAAGGGCAATGAGCTAAAGCCGGAGATCATTCTAAGCGATGAAAGCGGCGAGCCAGTGCGCAACGACGCGGGTAATCCGATCACCTATCCGATGTCTGTTGACGCGATTCTGTCCGTCGAAGATGGACAGCAGATTGCAGCTGGTGATGTGGTCGCGCGTATTCCGCGCGAGGGCGCTAAAACCAAGGATATCACCGGTGGTCTGCCACGGGTTGCCGAATTGTTTGAAGCGCGCCGCCCGAAAGATCACGCCATTATTGCCGAAACAGACGGCTATGTGCGCTTTGGTCGGGACTACAAAAACAAACGGCGGATCAGCATTGAGCCAACCGACGAAAGTCTCGATCTGGTTGAGTATATGGTGCCAAAAGGTAAACACATCCCGGTTGTCGAAGGTGACTTTGTGCAAAAAGGTGACTTTATTATGGATGGTAACCCTGCACCGCATGATATCCTTGCAATTATGGGGATTGAGGCGCTGGCCAACTATATGATCGACGAAGTGCAGGACGTGTACCGTTTGCAAGGCGTTAAAATCAACGACAAGCATATCGAAGTGATCGTACGCCAAATGCTTCAGAAGTGGGAAATTTCAGACAGTGGTGATACCACTTTGCTGAAAGGTGAACATGTCGATAAGGCAGAGTTCGATGCTGCCAATGATAAGGCATTGTCCAAGGGCGGCCGCCCAGCGCAAGGTGAGCCGATCTTGTTGGGCATTACCAAAGCATCCTTGCAAACACGCTCGTTCATTTCTGCGGCCTCATTCCAGGAAACGACGCGGGTTCTGACAGAAGCCTCTGTTCAGGGAAAAAGGGACAAGCTGGTTGGACTAAAAGAAAATGTCATTGTTGGGCGCTTGATCCCGGCGGGCACTGGCGGGGCGACACAGCGCGTTCGGCGGATTGCTTCTGAGCGCGATACTGTCGTGCTGCAGGCGCGCCAAGAAGAGGCGCAGGCGGCCGCTGCATTGGCTGCACCGCAGGAAGATATTTTCAAGCCTGCCGATGACGGCGACAGCAATCTTGCTGATATGCCAGAAATGGACTAATAAATTTAAAAGAGCCCGGTATGATTTACCGGGCTCTTTTTTTGTCCGCCTTTTGCCCAGTTTTGTTGGATGAATGAAGGCCCAGCTGCCTGTAGCGCTACTTTTTTCTATACATTTTCGAAAAACCCCGATTATATCAGATAGGTTTTATGGCCACAGCGCCCAAAAATTTTTCAAATGAGTGGGCAAATGGCGAACTATTCAGATAATGTACAAGGTGCGCTGTTGATGGTTGCCAGTATGGCAGCTTTTACGTTCAATGACGTATTTATTAAACTTCTGGGGGCGGAACTCCCCTTGTTTCAGGTCTTGATGCTGCGCGGTATGCTCACTTGCTTGTGCATTTTTATACTGTGCATATATTTCAAGGCGTGGACGTTTAATATCGTACCTAGAGACTGGCGGCTTATTAGCCTTAGATCCTTTGGGGACATTGGCGCATCCTACTTTTTTCTAACAGCTCTTTTTAATATGCCATTGGCCAACGCTACTTCGATCCTGCAACTGCTGCCGCTCACAGTGGCGCTGGGGGGCATGCTTTTTTTCCAAGAGGTCATCGGTTGGCGGCGCGCTCTGGCAATTGCTATTGGATTTGGGGGAATGTTTTTGATTGTGCGCCCAGGAATCGAGGGTTTTAACCATTATTCCTTTTATGCGCTCATTGCGGTTGGGTTTGTGACCCTGCGCGATTTGGTAACGCGTAAAATAGGACGCGAAGTGCCGTCATTAATGGTGACATTTTTCAATGCGCTTTCCATTTGCCTTTATTCAAGCATTGCGATGCTCTGGGTCGAATGGGTGCCAGTTGGTTCCACAAATATTGTCTATCTGGTCACAGCAGCCTTTCTGGTGAGCGCCGCCTATCTACTAAGCGTGTTGGTGATGCGGCAGGGCGATGTGTCTTTCATAGCTCCTTTCCGCTACACTGGTCTGATCTGGGCGTTGGTTTTGGGGCTGATCGTTTTTGATCACTGGCCGGATACGCTAACATTAATCGGGGCTGGTGTGATTGTGATGTCAGGTCTGTTTACCATGTGGCGCGAAACCCAGATCAAAGCGCGGACCAAGCCGCTTTGACCGCCGCTTCGTCAATATTAAAATTTTCTATAAAATAGCCTCGCGACACCTTATCCAAAACGGCATACTCAAATTTGGGGGGGGTCGATTTGCCAGAGAATCGTTATCGCCATGAAAACTTCGCACGAACATGTTTCTATGCGAGAGCGATAAAACAGGCATAAACTCATGTAACCGATGATGGCCATAATTAAGAATACTGCGCTCGACCTTAGGTCTTAAAACAATTGCCAGAGCGGGCGTCCAGAGCTTTTGTCTCACAGCCGCTGCCGTAATACCTTTTGGGCCTGGAATAACAGCGTAGCCGCTGCAAAAATCAATTGCAAAGCGTCGGCCATATCTAAATAGCTCTTTATTATGTGTGATTACCTGCCTCAGTTCAGCAATAAAATCGAGATGAACAGCATCATTATCATCTAATCTAAATTGGGCGCAAATTGGAGCCTCCCAGTTCCGCACTGAATTAATCACCTCTTGAGCAACTTGCCGGTAGGGGCCGCTGGGCCGCTCAACAATTTTGATTCGGGGAACATTGGCCGTAACCTCGTAAAGCCGGTCTTTGGCATGGCGGGGCAGGCTATCACCGATTAGAATCGCAAATGTAAAATTTGGATCGCTTTGAGAGTGGATCGAAGGCAGGGTTAAGGTTTCAAAAGCGCTGAAACGCATGTTGAGCCGTTCCGGGGAATAAAGGTAGTCACAACGCGCTTTAATGGTGTCGTGCTGATTTTGAAAACCACCCACTGCGGGATAGGAAAATCGACAGATTCCGAGTATTTGCATGAATTAATACAGCCAAAAAATAAAAAATAATACGGCAACGAACACCAATGTAATTAAAGCGCAAGCACCGATAAAGAATGTTTAACATTCCCAGTTGGATTTTACCACTGAACCGTGTGTTGACAACGTGATCGACTCCCCCTATACGCACGCTATCTCGGCTTCGGGGGTCGCCCCATAGCTGACTTCAGGTTTGAAGTGGTCAAGATCCGGGCTTAGGCCTCGATCCTCTGGAAACCCACCGCGTCGTTCCCGCGAACGAGGGGACGCATGCGGTTTTTGTGTTTTGCGGACGCGCGAAGCACGGCAAAGTGAACTGCATGGGCAATGGCTTGTGCGCGATTGATATGTAAGAGCGAAACGGGAAGAACCGGAATGCCAACAATACAGCAGCTGATCCGCAAGCCGCGGCAGCCTAAAGTGAAACGGTCCAAGTCAATGCACCTGCAGGAGTGCCCGCAAAAACGTGGCGTCTGCACAAGGGTTTATACAACGACACCGAAAAAACCAAACTCTGCGATGCGGAAGGTTGCCAAAGTGCGCCTGACCAATGGTTTCGAGGTGATTAGCTATATCCCCGGTGAAAAGCACAATCTGCAAGAGCACTCAGTGGTGTTGATCCGCGGTGGCCGGGTCAAAGACCTTCCAGGTGTCCGCTATCACATCCTGCGCGGTGTTCTGGATACACAAGGTGTCAAAGACCGCAAACAGCGCCGTTCAAAATATGGCGCCAAGCGTCCGAAATAAGAGGTTTAAGATATGTCTCGTCGTCACGCAGCTGAAAAGCGCGAAATTCTACCCGATGCCAAGTTTGGCGATCGTGTTTTGTCAAAATTTATGAATAACCTGATGATCGACGGTAAAAAGTCGATCGCGGAGACAATCGTTTACAACGCGCTTGACCGGGTTGAATCGAAAATCAAACGCGCGCCTGTTGAGGTGTTTCACGAAGCCCTGGAAAATATCAAACCAGCGGTTGAAGTGCGCTCTCGCCGAGTTGGTGGCGCGACCTATCAGGTGCCTGTAGAAGTGCGCCCAGAACGCCGTGAGGCTTTGGCTATCCGTTGGTTGATCACCGCATCGCGCGGCCGCAATGAAAATACCATGGAAGAGCGCTTGGCTGGTGAATTGCTGGATGCCGTGAATTCGCGCGGCTCCGCGGTTAAGAAACGTGAAGACACCCATAAAATGGCAGATGCGAACAAAGCATTCAGCCATTATCGTTGGTAATTTTTTAGAGGTTGCAGAGACATGGCACGCGACTATTCCTTAAATGAATACCGTAACTTTGGTATCATGGCGCATATTGATGCGGGTAAAACCACCTGTTCAGAGCGTATTTTGTACTACACTGGTAAATCGCATAATATTGGCGAAGTGCATGATGGCGCTGCGACGATGGATTGGATGGAGCAAGAGCAAGAGCGCGGTATCACCATTACCTCTGCGGCGACGACGACCTTCTGGGAGCGTACGGATGATGGGGAAAACGCCCAAACTCCTAAGCATCGGATGAACATCATCGACACGCCCGGTCACGTTGACTTCACCATTGAGGTTGAGCGTTCCTTGGCGGTTCTCGATGGTGCGATTGCTGTGCTTGATGCTAACGCTGGTGTTGAGCCGCAAACCGAAACTGTTTGGCGCCAGGCTGATCGGTACAAAGTTCCGCGTATTGTTTTTGTGAACAAGATGGACAAAATCGGTGCAGACTTCTTTAACTGCGTGCATATGATCCAAGATCGTACTGGTGCAATCCCAGCGCCGATCCAGATCCCAATTGGTTCCGAAAACGAATTGGAAGGTCTGGTGGATCTCGTCACGATGGAAGAGTGGGTATGGGCCGGCGAAGACCTTGGCGCCACATGGGAACGCCGTCCAATTCGCGACAGCCTAAAGGATGTCGCTGATGAATGGCGTGCAAAACTGATCGAAACTGCGGTTGAAATGGATGATGACGCCATGATGGCGTATCTGGAAGGCGAAGAGCCTGATGTAGATACTCTGCGCCGTTTGATCCGGCTCGGGACTTTGGCGATTAAATTCATTCCGGTACTGTGTGGATCAGCGTTTAAAAATAAGGGTGTTCAGCCTCTTTTGAACGCGGTTATTGACTATTTGCCAAGCCCCTTGGATGTGGTCGATTATATGGGCTTCAAGCCCGGCGATGAAACCGAAACCCGTGACATCGCCCGCCGCGCAGAAGACGATATGCCGTTTTCCGGATTGGCGTTTAAAATCATGAATGACCCCTTCGTGGGCACTCTGACGTTCACTCGTATTTATTCGGGAACAATGAACAAAGGCGACAGTATTCTGAACGCGACCAAAGGCAAAAAAGAGCGTATTGGCCGGATGATGATGATGCATTCAAACAATCGTGAGGAAATCGAAGAAGCATTTGCCGGCGATATCATTGCCTTGGCTGGTTTGAAAGACACCACAACTGGCGATACGCTGAGCGACATCAAAGATCCTGTGGTCTTGGAAACAATGACATTTCCAGATCCGGTGATCGAGATTGCTGTTGAGCCTAAAACTAAAAATGACCAGGAAAAAATGTCCCAAGGTCTGGCCCGTCTTGCGGCTGAAGATCCTTCTTTCCGTGTCGAAACCGATCTTGAAAGCGGTCAGACCATCATGAAAGGTATGGGCGAGCTCCACTTGGATATTCTGGTCGACCGTCTTAAGCGTGAGTTTAAGGTGGAAGCCAATATCGGGGCACCGCAGGTGGCCTACCGTGAAACCATCGGTCATGAGGTCGAGCACACCTATACGCACAAAAAGCAATCGGGTGGGTCGGGTCAATTTGCCGAGGTCAAAATGATCATCGCCCCAACAGAGCCGGGCGAAGGCTATTCTTTCGAAAGCCGCATCGTTGGTGGCTCAATCCCGAAAGAATATATTCCGGGTGTTGAAAAAGGCATTAAGTCTGTGATGGATAGCGGTCCTTTGGCAGGCTTTCCTGTGATCGATTTTAAAGTCGCGTTGATCGATGGTAAGTTCCACGATGTGGACAGCTCGGTTCTGGCTTTTGAAATCGCTGCCAGGATGGCAATGCGCGAAGGTATGCGCAAAGCCGGTGCGAAATTACTTGAGCCGATCATGAAAGTCGAAGTTATCACACCAGAAGAATATACTGGTGGCATCATCGGCGATCTTACATCACGTCGGGGTCAGGTAACTGGTCAAGAACCGCGCGGAAACGCGATTGCGGTCGATGTGTTCGTGCCGCTCGCCAATATGTTCGGCTACATCAACAATTTGCGCTCAATGTCTTCGGGCCGCGCGAATTTCTCGATGGCGTTTGATCATTATGAACCGGTACCACAGAATATCTCGGATGAGATTCAGGCAAAATTTGCTTAACGGGCTGGCAGGGTAGTCCCTGCCGTTCCCACAGATTTGAGGATGGGCGCGCCCATCAAGTACAAGATAAAAGGAGGCCACCATGGCGAAGGAAAAGTTTGAGCGTAATAAACCGCATTGCAACATTGGCACGATTGGTCACGTTGACCACGGCAAGACGACATTGACGGCGGCGATCACGAAGCAGTTTGGCGAGTTTCAGGACTATGACCAGATTGACGCGGCGCCAGAGGAAAAAGCCCGTGGGATTACGATTTCAACAGCGCATGTTGAATATGAAACTGGCGCGCGTCACTACGCACACGTGGACTGCCCTGGCCACGCGGACTATGTGAAGAACATGATCACCGGCGCGGCGCAGATGGACGGCGCGATTTTGGTTGTGAACGCAGCCGAT
>CBFHXE010000066.1:0-14236 GCA_965659715.1 uncultured Paracoccaceae bacterium
CGATACTTGCGGACAGTTGCGAGTTGGCAATCATAGCGTCATTTGCCACAGTGTTTGCGGTCGCTTTGGTCATATTATCCTTTTTCACACCACTCCTATCTGCCTTGATCGACAAAACCGCCGCCAGCCGTTTGGATCGCGGTTTTGGATTGCTGTTTGGGATCTTGCGCGGTCTGGCTTTGGTGGCAATTGCGTTTTTTGCCTATCAATCAGTTCTAAGCACCGAAACCTTTGCAGTGGTTGACCAAAGTCAATCGGCGCGCATTTTTAGCGATATTGCTCAAAACATAGAAGAGCGAAGACCCGAACGCGCGCTTGGCTGGATCACAACCCAATATGAGCAATTAGTGGCAGTATGCGAAGCATAGGCGCGCATTTGTGCACAGATACCTTTTTACACCAAAATCAACGATAACAATCTGGATAGGTTCGTGACACTTGGCGGCAAACAGACTAAGACGGTGATCACAAGCTGTGCTAGATTCGGAGTTGCCTGACGTGTCGCGCCAACAGATGCCCCCGGCCCACCCTTTTGATGATGATAAACTACGTGAAGAATGTGGTGTTTTCGGAGTAATCGGAACAGCTGAGGCAGCAAATTTTGTTGCGCTTGGACTGCATGCGCTTCAACACCGCGGGCAGGAGGCCGGCGGCATTGTGGCCCATGATCCTGAGGCCGGTTTTAATTCAGTCCGGCGATTTGGATATGTGCGCGATAATTTTACATCACAAAGCCTGATGCAAACTTTGCCGGGGCCATTATCCATCGGCCATGTGCGCTACTCTACAGCGGGCACCAAAGGCTCAGTGATCCGTGACGTACAGCCCTTTTTCGGCGAGTTTGCCATGGGCGGCGCGGCGATTGCACATAATGGTAATATTACCAACGCCAATGCACTACGGCGCGAATTGATCGAACGCGGTTCAATTTTCCAAAGCTCTTCAGACAGCGAATGCATCATTCATTTAATGGCCCGTTCACTGCAGCGTAATATCCCTGAAAGAATGGAAGATGCGCTGCGCCGGGTGGAAGGCGCCTTTTCCATTGTTGCCATGACCCGCACGAAATTAATTGGCGTTCGCGACCCTTTAGGTGTTCGCCCGCTGGTGCTTGGCCGCGTTGGCGAGGGCTGGGCGCTGAGTTCTGAAACCTGCGCTTTGGATATTATCGGCGCTGATTTCGTGCGCGAAATAGAACCGGGTGAGATGGTTGTCATCACTTCAAAAGGGATCGAAAGCCATTTTCCATTTCGCCCGCGCAATTCACGCTTTTGCATATTTGAGCATGTTTATTTCTCACGCCCTGATAGCATTATCGGTGGCAAGTCAGTGTATGAAACGCGCCGGCAGATTGGTGTTGAACTGGCCAAAGAAAGCCCGGTTGAAGCCGATTTGGTCTGCCCGGTGCCCGACAGCGGAACCCCTGCGGCAATCGGGTATTCGCAGCAAGCGAACATTCCCTATGCGATGGGCATTATTCGCAACCAATACATGGGGCGCACTTTTATTGAACCTACCGAACAAATTCGCAATATGGGTGTGCGGCTCAAGCTAAATGTCAACCGTGCTCTCATCAAGGGCAAGCGGGTTATTTTAGTCGACGATTCCGTTGTGCGCGGCACCACATCGCGCAAGATCAAGGAAATGATTTTGGACGCCGGTGCGGCAGAAGTTCATTTTCGAATTGCAAGCCCCCCCACCGCTTGGCCTTGTTTTTATGGCGTGGACACCCCACAGCGGGAAAAATTGCTGGCCGCTACCATGACCGAAGAAGAAATGCGCAGCCATCTTGCCGTCGATAGTTTGAAATTTATCTCGCTTGATGGTCTTTATCGCGCGGTAGGTGAGGCCAAAGGTCGCTCAGCAAAATGTCCGCAATACTGTGACGCCTGTTTTTCAGGTGAATATCCTGTGGCGCCGTCGGATATGATTACCAAAGGGTTTGAGCTTAAGGCCGCAGAATAAAAAAACGCGGGATCTATGCCCCAATTGACTGCGGCAAATTTCCCATGCTTGACGACCACGTCTTGACGGAACGGCTTAAATTGACCATCAGGCCCTATGAGCGAGAAAATAGCACTAATCACAGGGGCCTCACGTGGGCTGGGCGCGGCCATAGCGTTGCATCTTGGCAAAAGCCATCATTTGGTTTTGGTCGCACGCACCACAGGCTCTTTGGAAGAGCTGGATGACCGCATTCAAGCCAGTGGCGGACAAGCGACGCTTGCGCCTATGGATATTACCAACCCGGATGCAATGGCACAGTTGTGCCGGTCCATATATGATCGCTGGGGTCAGATTGACCTTTGGGCTCATACGGCCATTCATGCCGCACCACTAGCGCCAACCAGTACCTTGGACAGCAAAGACTGGGGGAAATCTGTCGCTGTGAATGTCACAGCCACCGGCGTTTTGATCCCCTATATCGCCCCACTGCTGGGGGCGGCGGGCAAAGCCGTCTTTTTCGATGATCCGCGATCCGGTACAAAATTTTTTGGTGCCTATGGTGCCAGCAAAGCAGCCCAGATTTCTTTGGCGAAAAGCTGGTCTGCTGAAAGCCAAAAGACAGGTCCTAGCGTGCATATTTTGGAACCTAAGCCAATGCCAACGGCCACACGGGCGCGGTTTTTTCCAGGTGAAAATCGCGATCCTCTTACGCACCCTGAAGCCGAAGCACAGCGTCTGTTGGCCGAGCTTGGCCTTTAACCAGACCTGTTCGGGGTCTGATCTCTTGCCCAAAGCCTTCGTCTGAATTATGCAGGGGGCGAAAACAGAGCAACACTGGGCAAAACAATGCGCATTTTAGTTACCAATGACGATGGCATAAACGCCCCTGGGCTAGTTGTTTTGCAAGCAATCGCTCGGGAAGTTGCCGGTTCAGAAGGCGAGGTTTGGACGGTTGCGCCGGCCCGCGAGCAATCCGGTACAGCGCATTGTATCAGTTATACCAATCCGGCCATGATCGTTCAGCATAGTGAACGGTGTTTTTCGGTCGAGGGCTATCCGGCCGATTGTGTTTTGGCAGGGATCCATCATGTGCTAAAAAGCGCCCCGCCTGATTTGGTTCTATCCGGGGTTAATCGCGGCAATAACTCAGCTGAGAATGCGCTTTATTCCGGCACTCTTGGGGCGGCGCTAGAAGGCGCACTACAAGGCGTGCGTTCGGTTGCCTTATCGCAATACCTTGGCCCCAAAAATCGCGATTTGGAAAATCCCTTTGAGGCCAGCGCCGCGCATGGCGCAGACCTGATCGTTAAGCTTTGTCAGCAAACGGCGCCCTCTGGTGAGGATTATCCGCTTTTTTACAATGTAAACTTTCCACCGCTTCCCGCTTTGGATGTGCAAGGGGTCAAAGTGACCCCGCAAGGCCGTCGCCGGAACAGTAAATTTAGCGTGTCCCCCTATACTTCGGCTTCAAAACGTCAATTTTTATTTGCTCAAATCGGCGATCAGCAGGTGCCAACAGCACCGGGCACTGACGCGGCTGAAAATTTAGAAGGCTATATCACCGTTACACCGATGCGTGCAGATTTGACTGATTATGGTGCGCTTGATGCCTTAAGGATCATCGAATGAGTTCAGAAGCTGAACGCAAAATGCAGTTTCTGTTTGCGCTGCGTTCAAAAGGTGTGACCGATACCCGCGTATTATCCGCCATGGAAAAAATCGACCGTGGGCTTTTTGTACGCGGACTTTTTGCCGAGCGAGCCTATGAAGATATGCCCCTACCCATCGCCTGCGGTCAAACCATATCGCAACCCTCTGTGGTTGGCTTGATGACTCAAGCGCTTGATTTAAGTCCCCGCCATAAAGTTCTTGAAGTGGGCACGGGGTCTGGGTATCAGGCGGCCGTCCTTAGTCACCTGGCGCGGCGCGTCTATACTGTCGAGCGGCATAAAACGCTTGTTAGTGAAGCGAAATCCCTTTTTGAGGCATTGGACTATAGCAATATCATTCCAATTTTATCCGATGGAAGCCGAGGCTTGCCAGACCAAGCGCCCTTTGACCGGATCATAGTAACCGCCGCAGCAGAAGATCCGCCAAGCCCTTTACTGGCACAATTAAAAGAAGGCGGGATTATGGTGGTTCCCGTGGGTCAATCAGATACTGTTCAAAACCTCATTCGCGTGACCCGCACCGAAGATGGATATCATTATGATGATTTAAGAGCGGTACGTTTTGTGCCGCTTGTTGAAGGTTTGGGTAAAGATAGTTAAGTTTTGTAAAAATGCTCGCGCGATTGGGGCAAAAGCGATATAAAACAATAAGCTTACTAAAGGAGTGCTACTATGTCCGTTGGTTATTTTAGGCGCATCGCTCTTATTCTAACCTCGGGCTGTTTTCTTGCGGCCTGCGATCCCTCGCAACTTGATCTTGATCTTCGAAATAACGAATATAACACCTCTTCTGCGGCGCAAGAAATTGCAGCCAAGAGGCCAAAACCGGATAACAGAGGGATAATAACCTATCCAAACTATCAAGTGGCCATTGCCCGCTTTGGTGATACCATGACAAGCTTGGCAGAGCGGATCGGATTTGATCCCAAGGCTCTCGCACGGTTTAACGGCTTTAGAACTGGCGACCGCCTGCGCGCAGGTGAAGTGATTGCCTTGCCCACACCCGTGGCCAGCAGTGAACCATCCACAAGCGCTGATGGAAGTGAAATTGATGTTGCAGAGCTTGCCCAAAGCGCCCTTAATCAAGCAGATCAAGGCATAAAGCCTGTGACCAAGCCACGTGCCAAACCGCTGGCGGAACCAATCCGGCATAAAGTGCGCCGCGGCGAAACCGCTTTTACCATTTCAAGGCTCTATAATGTATCGGTGCGATCCCTTGCAGATTGGAATGCGCTGGACAGCAATTTCACCATCCGTGAAGGCCAATATCTTTTGGTTCCAGCCACTCTGAACAATGTCGGGGCGCGGCCAGATCCGGTGTCAGAACCCGGAGCTGTTAGCGCAACTCCTTCACCGCCCAGCGCTGCAGAGCCAATGCCGGAAACAGAGATAGAACCCCCAGAAACAACCCAAACCGAGCCGACACAGACCGCAAGTGGCGGCCGCCTTGCCTATCCTGTCAAAGGCAAAATTATTCGCGAGTATGTAAAGGGTAAAACCGATGGTATTGATTTAAGCGCCCCTGTTGGTAGCACCGTTGTAGCTGCTGAAAGCGGAACCGTTGCCGCGATTACAGCGGACGCCGATCAGGTGCCCATTTTGGTGCTGAAACATGCGGATAATCTGCTGACGGTTTATGCCAATATTGGCGATATATCGGTCGAAAAAGGCCAAGCAGTTTCGCGGGGCCAGGGCATAGGTAAAATTCGCAAAGGCAATCCCAGCTATCTACATTTCGAAGTGCGCAAAGGCTTTGAAAGTGTCGATCCGATGGATTATTTGAATTAGAGACTGCCCAAATTGCGCCACCGCGTTACCGATGCGATACCGCCGTAATACCGAGGCCGGTTTTGTTGCAAGCTGGTTTAATTCACCTGCACGCCCGAGCGCCCGGCAAGATCAATGAAAAACTGCCATGCCACCCGGCCTGATCGCGCGCCGCGCGTTGCTTGCCATTCAATTGCTTCCGCCCGCATTTGCTCTGGCTCTGGGGTGAGCCCGTAAGCCGCACAATAGCCATTGATCATTGCAAGGTATTCATCTTGGGAACAGGGATGAAACCCGAGCCACAATCCAAACCGATCCGACAGAGAAACCTTTTCCTCAACCGCTTCAGAGGGGTTGATCGCGCTGGAGCGTTCGTTTTCAATCATATCACGAGGCATCAGGTGACGGCGGTTTGATGTGGCATAAAACAGAACATTTTCCGGACGCCCTTCGATACCGCCATCCAGCACTGCCTTTAAGGATTTGTAATGCTGGTCATCGTGGCTAAAACTAAGATCATCACAAAATAATAGAAACCGGTGCGGTGACGGCCGCAGGATATTCAGCAAGCGGCCAACACTGGGTAGGTCTTCGCGCTGCAACTCAACTATTTTTAACGCCAGCCCATCAGCTAGGACAGCTGCATGAACGGCTTTGACCAAAGACGATTTGCCCATCCCCCGTGCACCCCAGAGCAGTGCATTATTAGCGGCAAATCCACGAGCGAATTGCAATGTGTTTTGCAACAGCGTATCACGCGCGCGCTCAATGCCAACCAAGAGCGATAAGTCCACGCGAGAGACGTCAGAAACAGGATGCAGCGCGTCGGGCGCAACATGCCATACGTAGGCCGCAGACGATTCAAAATCTGGCGCTTGCAGTGGCGCAGGGGCGATACGCTCAAGCGCTTCGGCAATCCGCTCCATCGGATCAGCCATTTTTTTCATCTAGTTGGCTGTCTAAATCGGCCGCATCCGCTGCGGCCTCGTCATCCTCGTCATCGTAATACCCTTCGGCGCGCAATTTTGCTTCACGCTTTTTTTCCACCCGGGACACTAGAAAGATCGAGACTTCGTAAAGGCCATAAACCACCACAAAAAGAATAACTTGTGTGATAACATCCGGAGGTGTCACCAGAGCAGCAAGAACCAGTATCGCCACAACTGCATATTTACGAACATTGCCCAGACCTTCCGCGCTAACCAAACCGGCTTTTCCCATAAGGGTCAGCAGCACCGGCAATTGGAAACACATGCCAAAGGCAACAATGAACTTAATTGTAAGGCTTAGATATTCCTGCGCCGAGCCCTGAAATGCGATGCCCGCGGTCGCATTTTCGGACATCTCTTCGCTCAAGATACTGCCAGATTGTTGAAATCCTAGGAAAAAATCAAATGCCAACGGGGTGACCACGTAAAACGCAAAGGTGGCCCCAAGGAAAAACATAAAAGGCGAAGCTAGCAAAAATGGCAAAAACGCCCCTTTTTCAGATCGATAAAGCCCGGGGGCAACAAAGCGCCACATCTGATAGCTGATCACAGGAAAGGACAGCATCAGCCCCCCCATAAGTGAAATTGAAATGGCGACAAAAAATCCCTCTTGCAGCTTGATCAGGATTAATCCGCAATCTTCATGTCCGCGCACTGCCATCGCGGAGCAAAGTGGTTGGGTCAAAAAATCAAAAATTGGGTTCCACACGGTGAAACAAATGATCATGCCGACAATAAAGGCCATAACGGAGTTGATAAGCCGATGCCGTAATTCCGCCAGATGCTCAATCAAAGGGGCCGAGCTATCCTCAATATCGTTGTCTTCACTCATGCCTTATCCTTGGACGTGGGTTTTGAAGCCGATTTCTTACTGGCAGATTTTCTGTTAGATTTTTGAGCAGCTGCTTTACCCGTTGGTGGTTTGGCCGCAGATATTTTTGCAGCAGGCTTTTTGGCTGCTGTTTTCTTTGCCACTGCTTTTGGCTTTTTCTCTACGGATTTTTGCTCTTTTCCCTTTGCCGCTTCTTGGCGTTCTTCTTGTTTTTTCGCAGCGGTTTTTTTGGCGTCTTCAACTTTTTTCTGACGGTCAGCTGCCAGTTTTCCGGTTTCACTTTCCGGGTCGTACTTTGTCAAATCGCTGGCGGCTTTTCGCACGCCGTCCAGTCCGGTTTGAACCGGTTGACTAGCCGCTTTAAGTGTCTTGCTTAAATCTTTTACACCTGTGCCGTCCGCGGCATCATCCATAGCACGCGTGAACTCTCTTGCCATGCCGCGTGCTTTGCCAACGAATTGCCCCACCTTTCGAAACAGCATCGGCAAATCTTTCGGACCAACCACAATAAGGGCCACTATCCCGATCAGAAGTAGCTCGGTCAAGCCAAGGTCAAACATCTATCAGACCTTGTCTTTGTCGGTTTCCGGTGTGACGTCCTTTGGCTCTGCCGCCATTTCATTTTCAAGTTCTTTAGAGCTGTCATCGACGCCTTTCTTAAATGCCGTGATGCCCTTGCCAACCTCGCCCATCAAAGAACTGATTTTGCCGCGACCGAACAAAACCAATACCACAACTGCGATCAGTAAAAGACCCGGAAGGCCTATGTTATTTAGCATTCTCTTCTCCTGACACTAAGAGCTTTCGCTCAATTTTTGTGCTTATACAATCTATGTATGGCTTTCAGGCCCATGATTAAAGCATCAAATTGATTTCGCCATCAAATTTTACCAGTTTTTGGGGGCGAATGCTTAGAAGATTGGCGCCTTTTGAAGTTTTTTAAATTAAAGCAACTTGCTGATAGCCCAGTACTTTAAATATTTATTAATCAAAGAAGCAGGAGAATTTCTCAAAACTGCGCAATGTCTTTTAAGAGGGAAAGACAAAACATCTGTCGCGCGGAATTGTCAGCCAAAGCGGTTGCCCCGATTTGGGCAGAAATACATTGGGAACCGTTGCTTTTATTAATGAGCCGTCAAATTCCATACGAAACTCTACCAAGCTTTCATTGCCTAGAAACCGAGCTCTTTCAACAATCCCGAGTGCAGCAACCCCTTGGGAGGGCGTTGGATTTGGGCCTTTGCCTTTGCGGTCAAAATCAATCCGAACATGTTGCGGCCGAAAGACAATATCTACCCCAGTTCCATCCGCCAACCCGGGGGCCAAGAACTGCCCAAAAGGGGTATTGGCCAAAGCGCCGCTGACCTGACTTTTGATGATGTTGGCATCGGAAAAAAAGGCAAGTGCAGCTTGGTCGGATGGAGCGTTATAGATGTTGTAGGGCGCGCCACTTTGAACAATACGCCCATCACGCATTAATGCGATTTCGTCAGCCATCCGCATGGCTTCCTCGGGCTCATGTGTCACCAGTAAAACCGCTGTTTGCTCAGCCTTTAATATAGCCAATGTTTCATCTCGGATACCGTCGCGCAATCGGTTATCCAGCCCTGAGAATGGCTCATCCATCAACATTATTCTCGGTTTGGGCGCCATAGCGCGCGCCAGTGCAACCCGCTGCTGTTCGCCGCCCGAAAGCGCGTGAGGGTATTGGTCGATAAAGCGGCTCAACCCCACCCGGACAAGCAATTCTTCCACTGCTGAGCGCTTTTCGAGCCGCGATCCAGTGAGAGCAAAGCCCACATTATCTGCCACGCTTAAGTGTGGAAAAAGGGCAAAATCTTGGAACATTAGCCCAACAGAGCGCTGCTCAGGAGGCAAATCAATATTGCTACCACTGATCAATTTACCATCTATATAGATTTCACCTGCATCTTGCCGGTCAACACCAGCAATCATCCGAAGTGTGGTTGATTTCCCACACCCCGAAGGCCCAAGCAAACAGGTTACCTGTCCAGGAACAATCCGCAAAGAAACGTCATCAACAACCGTCTGCGGCCCGAAATGGCGACAGAGGTTTTTAATCTCAAGCCGTGCAACAGGATCAGATTCCAACAGTTACAGCTCCTTTGTCATGCTCACGTACAGCTATAATCGACAATACCGGTCAGGTATCAGCCCACTGTCAAAGGCGCAACCACCGAAAACAAGCCTTCTAAAGCCGTTAGCCTGTTATGTTTCTATCGCCAAATTTGTCCTTTGCAGATACAAAATAACGCCGAAACCTGGCTATATGGTTGAGTTAAACGCACCGCCATCAAGCGAAATATTCTGCCCAATGATAAAGCAGGCTTGCTGTGAACATAAAAATGCACAGGCGGCTCCAAAATCGCTAGCCTCTCCATATTTTCCGACAGGGATAGATGCGGCGCGCTCTGCTGCAGCTTCTTCAATGGTGATGTTTTTTGCTTCTGCAACGGCTTTATTTAATGCAGTTATCCGGTCCGTGGCGTGAATGCCCGGCAATAGGTTATTGATTGTAACACCTTGTCCGGCAACCTGACGCGCAGTTCCAGCCACATATCCTGTCAAACCAGCCCTTGCGGTATTGGAAAGGCCTAAAACAGCTATTGGCGATTTTACCGACTGGGATGTGATGTTTACCACGCGGCCCCAACCTCGATCAATCATTGAAGGCAACAATGTTTTCATCAGGGCGATGGGGGTCAGCATATTGGCATCAAGCGCTGCAATAAAATCATCGCGCTCCCAATCAGACCATATACCAGGGGGTGGCCCACCTGCATTATTTACCAAAATGTCCGGCGTGCCGGCCACGGCTAAAACCTTTTCGCGGCCCTCTTCCGTGGTGATATCACAGGCAACGGTTTCGACATTTACATTGTAGCGGCTGCGAATGTCTTCTGCTGTTTGTTCCAAAACATCTGCACCGCGTGCATTTAGAACCAAATCAACACCAGCCTCTGCCAAGGCGATGGCGCAGCCGCGTCCCAAACCTTTGCTCGATGCGCAGACCATTGCTTTTTTTCCGGAAATTCCCAGATCCATTTCTATCTCCTATTGTGTTTAGGCCGACTATGGCGAATGAAGCAGAAAATTCAACCATATACCAATCATGTTGTTTAAGCCCGAAAAACGCCAATCCTTTGCTATGATTTCGCCACAGAATTTTGCAACTTAGGTCGCAGTCCAAGTAAACGGGTTCGTCACACTCACTGATCTATGATAAACAAAAACCTATTCAAGGCCATGATTTGTACCTAAACGCATTTCCTCAACCAGAGCAAAATTCAAAAATGCAATCCCTTTCGGTTTATAACGCTGCTGATATTCACATCGTTGATGGCGTCAACTTTGGGGATACCTTGTCATTTGCAGACGATCTCATTTTAGATGATGCCTATATGTTGGCCCCCCATGCCGCTTTGCATCACCTTTGCATATTATTGTCTGACGCAGGGCTGCACATCGACGAACACAGTGAAACAGGGGAGGCAGCCAACCAAGTATTTGTAGATTGCTGTTTGACACTTATGTCACACACGGGTCAGACCGTTGAAGCCATTGTCTTGGTTGAGGTCAATTCCGAAAACTTGGCTGTTTCGATTTATCTGCTTCCGCTGGCTTCATTCAAATACAAAACCAAATATTTCCTCATTAAAATTGATCGCCACACAGCCGAGCTAAAATTATCCTGCCAGGCCTATACTTCTTTTGCCAAAGGCACTCGGCTTACGTTGCCATCAGGTGAAATGAGACCCATAGAAGAGCTAAAGGTCGGTGATCAATTGCTCACACGCGATGCAGGTAATCAAAAAATACGTTGGATTGGACACCGCACAATGCGCGCAACAGGCGCGCAAACCCCTATATTGATCAAAGCCGGCGAGTTGCAAAATGAAAGTGATTTGGTGCTTAGTCCAAATCATAGGCTTTATATGTATCAACATGATGATCTATTGGCCAATAAGCGCGCAGAAACCTTGGTGCGCGCGATTTGGTCGATGGAAAAAACATCGTTTGGCTTGATTTGGGGTATATCGATTACTACCAAATTTTATTTGATGAGCATCAAATAATTTATGCCGAGGGCATTGCTGCCGAAAGCCTTCTATTTGATCATAGCACCCAGCCATCCCTGCACGGTGATGCCGTAGAAGGGGTAAGCCTACACAAGACAATCTACGGCCCAGATATGGAGCCTTGCATAACAAAGAATAACACTAATTCTCTTCTAAGCTCATTCCAAAAAGCACTACGTAGCAAATAGATCATTTAAAACGCGTCAAATTTGATGTGGAATTTTGCTTTCAGGGCCTGTGACCGGCAACGTCTTGTCAAGCCCGGCCCCTCACCCTATACGAGAAAACATGTTAAATATTTCTTCAAATCGCCCCGCATTGCCGCCTGAAATCGCACGTCGCAGGACCTTCGCAATCATCTCGCACCCCGATGCGGGCAAAACGACCTTGACCGAAAAATTTCTTTTGTTTGGCGGCGCTATTCAGATGGCTGGCCAAGTGCGGGCCAAAGGCGAAGCCCGGCGCACCCGTTCAGATTTTATGCAAATGGAAAAAGACCGCGGAATTTCTGTTTCTGCATCGGCCATGTCTTTTGACTTCAAGGCCTACCGGTTCAACTTGGTGGATACTCCGGGCCATAGTGATTTTTCTGAAGACACCTATCGCACACTGACCGCAGTGGATGCCGCCGTTATGGTGATAGATGGGGCCAAGGGCGTGGAAAGCCAGACCCAGAAACTTTTTGAAGTTTGCCGCCTGCGTGATCTGCCAATCCTAACATTCTGTAACAAAATGGATCGCGAGAGCCGCGAAATTTTTGATATTATTGATGAAATCCAAGAAAACCTTGCCATTGACGTCACCCCAGCCAGTTGGCCAATCGGTGTCGGGCATGATTTCATGGGCTGTTATGACATGCTTAATGACCGGCTTGAATTGATGGATCGCGCTGACCGGAACAAGGTTGCAGACAGCATTGAAATAAACGGGCTTGATGACCCCAAACTTGCCGAACACATCCCAGCCCATCTTTTGGAAAAACTGATTGAAGAGGTGGAAATGGCCCGCGCACTGCTGCCCGAGCTTGATCCCCAAGCGCTTCTTGAGGGCACTATGACCCCGATCTGGTTTGGCTCTGCGATCAACTCTTTTGGAGTCAAAGAACTGATGGAAGGCATCGCAAGCTTTGGGCCGCAACCGCAAGTGCAAACCGCAAGTCCGCGCGAAATACTGCCCGAAGAAACCAAAGTATCCGGATTTGTTTTTAAAGTGCAGGCCAATATGGACCCCAAGCACCGCGACCGGGTGGCTTTTGTCCGGATGGCTTCTGGCCATTTTAAACGCGGCATGAAGCTAACCCATGTGCGCAGTAAAAAACCTATGGCCATTTCAAATCCGGTGCTGTTTCTTGCCTCGGACCGCGAATTGGCAGAAGAGGCTTGGGCCGGCGATATCATCGGCATTCCCAACCACGGACAATTGCGCATAGGCGACACCCTGACCGAAGGCGAAGCCCTGCAGGTTTCGGGCATCCCCTCTTTTGCACCGGAATTGCTTCAAAGCTGCCGCGCAGGCGATCCGATGAAAGCAAAGCATCTTGAAAAAGCCTTGATGCAATTTGCAGAAGAAGGGGCCGCAAAAGTTTTTAAACCCAGTTTCGGGTCCGGATTTATCGTCGGGGTTGTTGGCGCGCTGCAGTTTGAAGTTTTGGCCAGCCGCATTGAGTTGGAATATGGCCTGCCAGTGCGTTTTGAAGCCAGCCAGTTTACCTCCGCCCGCTGGGTGAACGGAGAAAAACTTGCTGTTGATAAATTTTCCACGGCCAATAAGCAACATATCGCAACAGACCATGATGGCGATCCGGTTTACCTTACCCGCCTGCAGTGGGATATTGACCGTGTAGAGCGTGATTTTCCAGATATTGAGCTGTCCGCAACCAAGGAAATGATGGTTTAAAAAATTCTTTTAGGTGCAAGTGGCCCCAGAACCTTTGCATTTCAACCGACAAGCGGGGCTAAAGCTAGGATCTTTGTGGCAGAAAGCCTCAAATCGGTGCAAACGAGTGCTGTCTTGGCAACGTTTTGGATCTATATTCTTCATCCAAGCGCTCAAAACAGGTGAGTTTGACCGCCGGCATTGACCTAAAGCACTTTTTTCGAGTAGGAAGAGCGTGCTACCTCTATCAGCAATCAATTGCGGGGCCATACGGGCCTGAGGCAGCAAGGATGGAACGGGCCCGATGCGTCCGTTAGACACGGATACAGATGGCTAAATTTTCAGACCTGAACTTAAATACAAAAATTCTAAAAGCAATTGACGAGGCCGGATATGAAACGCCGACCCCGATCCAAGCCGGCGCAATACCGGCCGCGTTAGAGGGCAAAGACGTCCTTGGCATTGCGCAGACCGGCACCGGTAAAACCGCAAGTTTTACGCTGCCGATGATCCACCTTTTGGCCAGAGGACGCGCACGCGCACGCATGCCCCGATCTTTGGTTTTATGCCCAACCCGCGAGCTTGCCGCACAAGTGGCCGAAAATTTTGACACCTATAGCAAACACCTCAAGCTGACCAAAGCTCTGCTCATCGGCGGTGTAAGCTTTAAAGAGCAAGACATTCTCATCGACAAAGGTGTAGATGTTCTGATTGCAACGCCCGGGCGGTTACTGGACCACTTTGAACGTGGAAAATTGCTGCTGACGGGCGTTCAGGTCATGGTGGTAGATGAAGCGGACCGGATGCTTGATATGGGTTTCATCCCAGATATCGAGCGCATTTTCGGACTGACCCCGTTTACCCGCCAAACGCTTTTCTTTAGCGCCACCATGGCGCCTGAAATCGAGCGTATCACCAATACCTTTCTGTCTGCGCCAACGCGGGTAGAAGTGGCCCGGCAAGCCACCGCGTCAGAAACCATCGAACAAGCGGTGGTGATGTTTAAAGCTTCGCGCCGCGAGCGTGAAGGCAGCGAAAAAAGGGCTGTTTTACGGG
>CBFHXE010000067.1:0-13746 GCA_965659715.1 uncultured Paracoccaceae bacterium
GCGGCGTTAATGCGCTTGGCCGTATCAGTCGTAAATTCAACTTTAGAGGGCGCGAAAAATCCAAACGACCCTTATATTACTATCACCCAAGCGCCGGCTTGGGACTTTTTAGAAAATGCCATGATTGATCCCAACCTGATGGAAGCGCGTTTGCGTATTGCCTGTGGGTATCCAGTTACTAAAACTGCGGCGCGGGTTTCTGATTTCATTGCCAGAGAAAATGGAAAATTTGCTCCTGTTTTGGATTGTGATCTTGCATCTGCTGAAGTGGCGTGTGCTTCTGTTGATCAATCCAATGTCCCGCAAAATCCATTTCACATAACCAGTGAAGAGGCCGCACAAATTGGATTTGCTGACCAAAGTGATGCGATCTCTATAGGAGGATATGGCGAGCCGCGTCTGATCTATACAGCGCCTTCGTTCATGCTTGGGCACCATGTTCCAAATGGAAGGAGAACTGTTCATATTGGTGTGGATGTCTTTGTTGCAGCAGGAACTGCAGTAAATGCGCCTCTCGCAGCCAAGGTTCTATGCGTCGAAAATAGGGAAGGGCACCTTGATTATGGTGGCATGGTGATCCTGTCACACCTCACTCCTGAACACGACGAGTTCTTCACCTTATACGGCCATCTTGATCCCAATAGCATCGGTCACCTACGTGCTGGAAACGAAATTTCGGCGGGTGAGTGCTTTGCTCGACTAGGCGACCAAACCCACAACGGAGGATGGAGCCCCCATCTTCACTTTCAATTGGCGCTTTTGACCGATGGTTTGAGCCAAGATTGGCCAGGTGTTGTTGATCCGGTTGAATTTTCCTTCTGGAGTGAAGTTTTTCCAAACCCAGCAGCACTTATGAACCTTTCCAATGAGCAAGTGTCTTATCAAAGGATCAATGAGGCGCAGCTTTTGCAGCAGCGTAAAGCCAAGTTTGCCCAGAATTTGAAGCTAAGTTATAAATCGCCTCTTACCATTGTGCGCGGCTGGAAACATTTTCTATTTGATCAGGATGGCCAGCCCTTTCTGGATGCCTATAACAATGTGCCTCATGTGGGGCATGCGCATCCGCGTATCCGTAATGTGGCCCAAGATCAGTTGGCCAAAGTGAATTCCAACACGCGTTATCTTCATCCCGCACAGATAGCCTTTGCCGAAAAGCTAACGCAGAGAACACCCGAAAATTTATCAGTTTGTTTCTTTGTAAACTCGGGCTCTGAAGCAAATGAACTAGCGATTAGGTTGGCTCGTGCACATTCGGGCGGCAGAGATACAATCGTCCTTGACGAAGCGTATCACGGCAACACCAATGGCACGATTGATATCTCGCCCTATAAATTCAATCGAAAAAATGGAGTAGGTAAGCCCGATTGGGTCGAGATAATTGCATCCCCGGATGATTATCAAGGCGCATTTTTGCGAAATGATCCCTTGGCGGGTGAAAAATTTGCTGCCCTTACGGATGCGGCTCTAGACAGCATTCGTAGGCGCGGCGGTCGGCTGGCCTGCTTTATCGCTGAAACTTTTCCGAGTGTCGGGGGACAGATTATTCCCCCTAAAGGATATCTTGAGGCTGTGTACAGCCGCGTCAGAGCTGAAGGCGGTGTCTGTATCGCAGATGAAGTTCAGACTGGCCTTGGCAGGTTGGGTAAAAACTACTTTGCTTTTGAAGAGCAAGGTGTTGTTCCCGATATAATTGTTTTAGGAAAGCCTCTCGGAAACGGACATCCCATAGGGGCAGTTATCACAACACCAGAGATTGCAGTCAGCTTCGACAATGGAATTGAATTTTTTTCGACCTTTGGGGCCTCTACTCTGTCTTGCCGTATAGGAAAAGAAGTTCTCGATATTGTTGATCAGGAAAATCTGTCCCAGAATGCCAAAACTGTTGGCAAACGGCTGCTTGATGGCATGGAGTTACTTAAAGAAAAGTATGATGTGGTGGGGGATGTGCGAGGGCGCGGGCTATTCTTGGGGTTGGAATTGGTTAAAGATAAAACCTCAAAGATACCAGCGTCGAATTTGGCATGCTTCGTGATTGAACGTATGCGGAGCAAGCGCGTGCTCTTAGGAACTGAGGGGCCGCATGAAAATGTCTTGAAAATTCGCCCCCCTCTGACCATTGATGTGTCAGAAGCTGATTTTCTGCTCTCGCAATTGGATGAAACTTTAATAGAAGGCATTGAATTGGGGGGGCTAATTTAGGGGCGCTTGTCCGCCATAATATGGAGTGTAATGCTTTACCAGAATGAGAAGGCCATTATTAAGACTTTTTGAGAGGGCAAAAAACGCTGTTCACAAAATGGGAGGGTGACTTTCAGTTTTATTGAAAAGGAACTCAAAAAACTACGATGGGGCGCTCAAACGTGTAGTTAAGAACCTAATATACCACATAAAAACATAGTGGTGGGAATTTCATCTTTTCAGGCCGTTGATATAAGGTTTTCGTCATATTCCCTCAAAATTAATGAAATGCCGCCTGCAGCACCAATCTAATGCAGCCTGAACTTAGACAAAAATTGAACTGGAAAGCCTAAGTCGCTTAAATCCTTAAATATATCCGGTTGGCATTGATGCCAGACACCTCAAAGAGTTTTAACGACTTAAAAAAAGCATTAAAATCAGATAGATAAAGAATCATAGCCCTCAAAGCCCAAAGTCTCTTGGTGGGCTGTGCGATATTGTTATACGCATGATATCAAGCAAGTTTAAAGTGGCTCTGCTGGTAAGGCCAATGTTCCCTATATTTCATTTTGTCAAAATTAAAGCAGGTGAAATGCAATTGAATTATTTGCAAACTTGTTGAAAACCATGGTTGATTTTTGCCGCGCGGAAAGTTTAAGAAAGATTAGGGAAAGAACGGTGAGGCACGGTGAAATGAGCAATTCGAAAATTCGCAACATGGAAGAGTTTGCTGCATTTAGTGGAATTTCTCGGCCTACCGTTTCTAGATTTTTCCATGATCCGGAAAGCGTAAGGCAATCTACCCGTGAAAAATTGGAGCAGGCTTTAAAGCAATGTGACTATAGACCCAACATTTTCGCCATAAATCAAAATAGGAAGTTGACGAAAAATTTGGGAATTGTCGTCCCCTATCTTGCGGACCCGTTTTTTGCTGAAATAGCGCGACGTATTGAAACATTGGTGATTGCTGCAGGTTTTCGCCCCATTCTGCTCAGCTCTCATGGTGACGCTGCTCTTGAAGTAGAAAACTTAAACTCGCTGCGCGCTATCAAGCCAGCCGGGGTGCTTTTAGCGCCTTTGGGGCGCACTTCTGACAGAAGTGCTCTTGATAAATTTTGTGCGGACTTTCCTACGGTGAGTTTTGACGCAAATATCGAGGGCGTTGGCGGAACTTTCATTGGCCACAATAATGATCAAGCAACTTCAGTTATGATTGAGTATTTGACGCGAACTGGCGAACCACCAGTTTTCTTTGAAATGCGTAACCCCCCCAACCCAAACGCGGGCAAACGTCACAAGGCTTATATGGAAACAATGCAGCAACTGGGACACGAACAGCAGATTATTCAGGTCGAGGGCGAAGGTTGGGAGCTTGAAGAAATTGGATATCTGGGTGCAATTCAAGCTATTAAGGGAAATGAGCTTTCCCGGTCGACTGTCTTTTGTAGCAACGACCGTCTTGCTATTGGGTTTCTGACGGCGGCTTTTGAATTGGGTGCTCGTGTTGGTATCGGCTCTGATTGCGACCTGCGTGTGGCGGGTCATGACAACCATCCTTTTTCGCGCTTTACCTGTCCTACACTGACAACAATCTCACATAATTACTCGGCGATTGCGAAGCATAGCGTTGATACCATTATGTCTTTGATCGAATCGGGTGAAAGAGGCTCAGAACGAAATACAGAATTATTTAATGGCGAATTGATTATGCGGGCTTCGGCCTAACGGACTGATATTGTTATTATTTATATTAAAATTTACGCGCGTAAAAAACAATATTGACGCAAGAAGCATTTAAAGAATACGCTAGACTCACGAATTCAAAAATCGAGGGAGGAACTCGTATGTCTATTAAGAAAACACTTAAAGCGGCAACGGCAATTTCGGTCATGATGGCCGGAGGTGCTTTTGCCGACAATCTTGTTATCGCGACGGTGAATAACGGTGATATGATCCGCATGCAGGGTCTTACAGATGACTTCACATCGAAAACCGGCCATACTGTAGAGTGGGTCACATTGGAAGAAAACGTGCTTCGTCAGCGTGTGACAACCGACATCACGACCAAAGGCGGTGCTTTCGACATCATGACCATTGGTATGTATGAAACGCCAATTTGGGGCGCAAACGGTTGGCTCGTGCCGCTTGATGATTTGAGTGCCGGATACAATGTGGATGACATCTTGCCTGCGATGGCAGGAGGTTTGAGCCACAATGGTACGCTTTACGCGGCCCCATTTTACGGTGAAAGCTCAATGGTGATGTATCGCACTGACCTGATGGAAGCTGCTGGTCTCGAAATGCCCGATGCACCAAGCTGGTCTTTTATTGCTAAAGCAGCGCGTGAAATGACCGATAGGGATAACGACATCAACGGCATTTGTCTGCGTGGCAAGGCCGGTTGGGGTGAGGGCGGAGCATTTATCACAGCCATGTCTAACTCGTTTGGAGCGCGTTGGTTCGATGAAGATTGGAATGCGCAGTTCGATACGCGGGAATGGTCAGATACTTTGAATTTCTACATCAATATGATGAGCGATTCAGGTCCGGCAGGTTATGCAACCAACGGTTTCAACGAAAACCTGTCTCTTTTCCAACAAGGTAAATGCGGTATGTGGATCGATGCAACAGTTGCAGCATCTTTCGTAACCAACCCAAAAGACTCTTCAGTGGCTGATAAAGTGAGCTTCGCGTTAGCACCTGATAATGGTATGGGCGTGCGCTCAAACTGGCTCTGGGCATGGGCACTTGCTGTTCCCGCGGGTACGCAGAAAGAAGCGGCTGCTAAGCAGTTCATCGAATGGGCGACTTCTAACTCCTATATCGAGCTTGTTGCAGCCAATGAAGGCTGGGCCAATGTTCCACCAGGTGCCCGTACATCCTTGTACAAAAATCCTAACTACACATCGGTACCATTTGCTCAGATGACCTTGGACTCAATCCTGTCAGCTGATCCAAATAATTCAACGGTTGATCCCTCACCTTATGTGGGTATTCAATTCGCCGCCATTCCAGAATTTGCTGGTATTGCAACCGAAGTCAGTCAGGAGTTCTCGGCGGCCTATGCTGGACAGCAATCGGTAGAAGAGGCTTTGGCAAAAGCGCAAGCTTTGACAAATGACGCAATGGAAGCCGCGGGCTACCGCTAAGTTTTCCTCTCAGTCAGGGGGCGGTTTGAAATGCCGTCCCTTGGCTATTTTAATGCAATAAAATAGAACTCTCAGAAATCTGCTGAAGTGATTACGTGAATTCAGAGGGCAAGGCCATGTCGACACAGCATTCAATATCTGCTGCCAGAATAATGATAGCGCCTGCAGTGATTATGCTCCTAGGTTGGATGCTCGTTCCGCTCACTATGACGCTTTACTTTTCATTCAAGAAATACCTTCCTTTGCGCGGCGGTGATTTGGGTTGGGTCGGCTTTGACAATTACACCCGGTTTGTATCTTCCAGCTCATTTTGGCCTGCCATCGTAACGACTTTGACGATTGTGGGGGCGGTGTTGATCATCACAGTGCTGTTGGGTGTGTTGCTTGCAATCTTACTTGACCAACCAATGTGGGGTCAGGGTGTTGTTCGGATTTTGGTCATTGCGCCCTTTTTTGTCATGCCGACGGTGTCTGGTCTGGTCTGGAAAAATATGTTTATGGATCCGGTCAATGGCTTTTTCGCCCATTTATGGAAAGCTTTTGGCGCAGAGCCCATTCAATGGCTCAGTCAAGAGTCCCTGTTGTCTCTGGTTATGATCATTAGTTGGCAATGGCTGCCTTTTGCCACGCTTATCCTACTAACTGCGATCCAGTCACTCGACAGTGAGCAGATTGAAGCGGCAGAAATGGATGGTGCTGGAACTCTTGGCCGATTTTGGTTTATTGTAATCCCGCATCTGGCCCGCGCCATTACAATTGTTGTGTTGATCCAGACGATTTTTCTTTTGTCGATTTTCGCCGAAATATTTGTCACCACTGCCGGTGCTTTCGGAACAAAGACACTGACTTATCTGATTTTTCAAAGGGTGCTGGAAAGTCAAAATGTTGGCTTGGGATCGGCGGGTGGTGTATATGCAATCATTTTGGCCAATATCGTTGCGATCTTTTTGATGCGCATCGTTGGCAAAAATTTGAGCACATGAGGAAATAGACACATGGCACGCTCTGTT
Organism: uncultured Paracoccaceae bacterium; assembly: GCA_965659715.1. Taxonomy (GTDB): domain Bacteria; phylum Pseudomonadota; class Alphaproteobacteria; order Rhodobacterales; family Rhodobacteraceae; genus CABZJG01. Next base: position 6,338 of record CBFHXE010000067.1, read on the forward strand.
AGCTCACGTCGCAAATCGCTGAACACCATAGTCGCATGGTCAGTGGGTTTGTTGATATTTTTTCCTATATTTTGGATCGTCATTCTGTCCTTTAAAACTGAAGGTGATGCGATAAAAACGCCACTTGAAATCCTGACCTCGGCTTGGACATTGGAAAGCTATTTGGTTGTTCAAGAACGGTCGGATTACTTCAAGCATTTTTTCAATTCAGTTGTAATTGCGGTGGGCTCCACATTGCTGGGGATTTTGGTCGCAATTCCGGCAGCATGGTCAATGGCCTTTGTTCCATCGAAGCGCACGCGCGGCATCCTGATGTGGATGCTGTCGACGAAAATGCTACCGGCGGTTGGTGTGCTTTATCCCATATATTTGTTATTCATTTGGCTGGGTATTCTGGATAGCCGTATTGGCCTGGTGATCGTATTGATGTTGATGAATTTACCGATCATTGTCTGGATGCTGTACACGTATTTTCGGGAAATCCCAAATGAGATTCTGGAAGCTTCGCGTATGGACGGGGCCAATCTGCGGTCAGAAATATTTTATGTGCTGACGCCAATGGCCGTGCCTGGGATCGCATCTACTATTTTGCTAAACGTGATTTTAGCCTGGAATGAAGCCTTTTGGACATTGAATTTGACGGCTGCCAAAGCCGCACCTTTGACAGCCTTTATCGCGAGCTATTCGAGCCCGGAGGGGTTGTTCTATGCCAAGCTTAGCGCAGCCTCGGTGATGGCAATTGCTCCGATTTTAATAATGGGTTGGTTTAGCCAGAAACAGCTCGTCCGCGGTTTGACCTTCGGTGCAGTGAAATAGGGAAGAAAAAATGGGCAAAATCCAGCTTACCAATGTGTCAAAATTCTTCGGCGATGTTGAAGTCATTCCACCTCTTGATCTGGAAGTAAAGGATGGCGAGTTTGTTGTCTTTGTTGGACCATCGGGGTGCGGAAAGTCTACGTTATTGAGGTTGATTGCAGGGCTTGAAGATGTTTCAGGCGGACAGATTTTCATCGATGGTGAGGATGCAACCACTATCCCGCCTGCCAAACGAAAACTTGCAATGGTGTTCCAATCCTACGCGCTTTATCCACATATGTCTGTACGCAAAAATATTGCTTTTCCCCTGCGCATGGCTGGGTTTGACAAATCTGAACAAGATCGCCGCGTTGAAGAAGCCGCCAGTGTTTTGAACCTAACGGACTATTTGGATCGTCGGCCCGGGCAGTTGTCGGGCGGGCAGCGACAGCGTGTTGCAATTGGTCGGGCTATTGTGCGTGAACCTGAAGCATTTTTATTTGATGAACCTTTGTCCAACCTTGATGCTGCGCTGCGCGTTGGAATGCGTTTAGAGATTTCGGAACTTCATAAGCGCCTTGAAACCACCATGGTCTATGTGACCCATGATCAGGTTGAAGCGATGACCATGGCAGATAAAATTGTCGTGTTGAATGCGGGAGTAATTGAACAAATAGGCAGCCCGCTAGAGCTTTATCGAGCGCCGCGCAATACGTTTGTTGCGGGTTTTATTGGCAGCCCAAAAATGAACCTATTTCAAGGACCTGAGGCCCAAAAGCACGCTTCGGCTACAGTTGGCATTCGGCCTGAGCACATTTCAATTTCCGAGAGTGAAGGAGTATGGCAAGGTACTGTCGGCGTTTCTGAACACTTAGGTTCGGACACCTATTTTCATGTTCAATGTGAGGCCTTTTCCGAGCCATTGACGGTGCGTGCGGATGGGGCGTTGGAACTGGCTTATGGATCAAAAGTATTTCTGACCCCAGAGACAAACCAGTTACATCGTTTTGATGAGAATGGATTACGGTTAGAATGAAACGTTTGATTGGAAAATCTGCTTTCATTACCGGTGCCGCGCGCGGCATCGGCCAAGAGTTTGCGCGCGCCTATATTGATGAGGGTGCTCGGGTTGCCCTTGCTGATATTGACATAGACAGGGCCCGCAGTGCTGCAACAGAACTTGGCAGCGCCGCTATAGCTATAGAAATGGATGCAACCAACCAAGAAAGCATAGATGTCGCTGTCGCCCAAGCAGTCAATCACCTTGGTGGCATCGATATCCTGATCAATAATGCAGCACTCTTTACGGCCGCTCCGATAGTCGAGATCGAGCGCGCCGATTATGAGCATGTTTTTTCCCTTAATGTTGGCGGCGTTCTGTTTACGCTTCAAGCGGTGGCGCGACACATGATCGAGCGTGGGCGCGGGGGCAAAATCATCAACATGGCCAGTCAGGCAGGCCGTCGCGGCGAACCGCTGGTTGCGGTCTACTGCGCGACAAAGGCCGCTGTTATCAGCCTGACCCAATCTGCGGGTCTGGATTTGATAAAATACGGCATCAATGTAAATGCCATCGCACCCGGAGTGGTGGATGGCGAACATTGGGATGGTGTAGATGCCTTTTTTGCAAAATTCGAAGGCAAGCCAACGGGACAAAAGAAAAAGGAAGTGGGCGAAGCAGTGCCTTATGGACGCATGGGGAGGGCATCGGACTTGACGGGCATGGCCGTATTTTTAGCAACAAATGATGCGGATTACATCGTGGCGCAAACTTTGGGCGTCGACGGTGGCAATTGGATGAGTTGATGGATCATTTAAGGCGAGACACCAGTATGTTCAAACTCAGTGACAAAACACTGGCCCATTTGCCTAATGGCGTGACTGGGTTTAAATATGACCGTAGTTTGTTGACGCCCGGCATCTTGCAGATTGGTGTCGGGAATTTCCATCGCGCTCATCAGGCTTGGTATTTGCACCGGCTTTTCGAAAAAGACCAAAATTTGGATTGGGCAATTGTCGGTTCAGGTGTGCGCCCTTTCGATAAAGCACAGCGCCAAAAACTAGCTGAACAGGATTTTCTGACCACGTTAATCGAACTTGACCCTTCGGGGAGTTCAGCCGAAGTGATCGGTTCGATGATCGACTATGTGCCGGTACAAAAAAATAATAGAGCACTGGTCGATCGGATGGCCGCGCCTGATATCCGCATAGTGATGCTGACTGTGACCGAAGGTGGATATTTTATCGACCCTGTCACAATGGGGTTTGATGCAAGTCATCCCGATATATGGCATGATGTTGAAAATCCGCACTCGCCGAAAACAGCTTTTGGCGCCATGGTGGAAGCGCTTCGCATCAGACGGGAGCGGGGATATGGCCCATTTACAGGCCTTTGCTGCGACAATCTTAAAGGCAATGGGACAATCCTAAGGCAAACCGTGGTATCGCTTGCAAGCCTAATCGATCGCGAGTTGGCGCATTGGATCGACACCGAGTGCAGCTTTCCCAATTCCATGGTTGATTGCATCGTGCCGAGCACCGGCCCCAAAGAACTGGCTTTGGTGCAGGACTTTGGAATTGATGATGCAGTGCCTGTAACGCATGAAAACTTTCGCCAATGGGTGATCGAAGATCATTTTTGCGCTGGCCGTCCTGATCTGGAAAAAGTCGGTGTGATATTTACCGACGATGTCCACGGTTATGAAGATATGAAAATCCGACTTTTGAATGGTGGACATCAAGTAATTGCCAATGTGGGCGAAATCCTGTCGCTTGAAACAATCGCGGACTGCATGATGCAACCACAGGTCGGCAAGCTGTTTTCAAAAATTACAAGAGATGAAATTGCGCTGCATGTGAACGCGGTGCCGGATATGACCCCAAATGCCTATATCGACCTTATTGAAAGCCGTTTTTCTAATTCGAAGATCGTAGATACCACCCGCCGTGTTGCTTTTGATGGATCCTCTCGTCATCCTGGTTTTGTCATACCATCGATAGATGACGCTCTGAGAACAGGATCTCCAATTTCCGGCCTGGCACTTGTTGAGGCAGCTTGGGCGCGAATGTGCGAAGGAACCCGAGAGAACGGGACAACAATCTCGCCAAATGATCCGCATTGGGTAGAGCTTCAAAAGGCAGCTCAAAAGGCGCGGGTTGATCCTTTAGCTTGGTTGGCGCAAACGAAATATTATGGTGATTTGGCCCAAAATTCCCGTTTTGAGAAAGCATTTTCATTTTGGCTGAAAATGATTTGGGAAGAAGGTACAGAAACCGCCATCAGCTCTTACTTGGTGGATTAAATGAATGGTATCCGTTGGAAATCATACAAAGATGACCACGGAGAATTCAGCAGTTTAAATTCGAGAAAGACGACACAAGGGATTGTTTGACTATGTCTAGTTTCTCTAGCTTCTGCTTTGAAGATTGCCTACCTTTTCTTCTTGAGGCGGAGCATAGGGGAAAATGATATGAGCAATACCAAGCAATGGCTTTGGAAAGGATAAGGACCTATGATCCTGTGCTGTGGTGAAGCTTTGATCGATATGATCCCTGAAAAAACATCTTCAGGCAGAGAGGCCTTTGTGCCGCATCCGGGCGGCGCAATTTATAACACAGCAATTGCTTTGGGGCGTTTGGGTACGCCTTCTGGCATGCTTACAAGTCTTTCAAACGACATTTTTGGACAGCAACTTTGCAACGGTCTAAAAGCTTCAAATGTCAATATTGATCACGTTATTTTTAGTGATCGACCAACCACTTTGGCATTTGTTCAGTTAATAGATGGACAAGCCAGTTATAGTTTTTATGACGAAAACTCAGCTGGCCGGATGTTGGCGCCTTCTGATCTACCTTTGATATCTCAAAATGTTAACGCTTTGTATTGTGGTGGTATTAGTCTGGCGTGTGATCCATGTTCTGAGGCCTATGAAACATTGCTAGAACGAGAGTACAATCGCCGTGTTATTATGTTGGATCCGAATGTGAGGACAACTTTTATAGAAGATACGGATCGCTATCGTGCCAGAATTATGAAAATTATGTCTCTGGCAGATATCGTTAAGGTGTCGGACGAGGACTTAGAATGGATTATCAATGACCCCAGTTCGTCGGAGCAGAAGGCCAAATCCATTCTTGAAATAGGCGCGGGTTTGGTAATTTTGACCCGGGGAAGCTTAGGTGCAACGGCGTATCTTAAAGGCGGCATGACGGTGCATGTGCCGGCAGAAAAAGCGGACGTTATTGATACGGTCGGGGCAGGCGATACTTTTAACGCAGGGGTACTTTCAAAACTCTCTGAATTGGGTTTTTTGCAAAAGGCCAGCTTACCTAAAATATCCGCAAACGCTGTTGAGCAAGCTTTGCAATTTGGAGCAACCGTCGCAGGCGTGACTGTATCGCGTGCGGGCGCAAACCCGCCTTGGGCAGCAGAGCTATGAGCGAGGACACCAAATCACAAGAGCTGATCGACGTTGACGAGCTTATTAAAATAATTTCACACTGCTCGGCGGAAAAACCCCGCTTTGTTGTTGCCATTGCCGGTCCCCCTGGATCTGGTAAATCAACCATTTCAGTTCATTTGGCAAAGCGTTTGGGGCGATCTGCGAAAGTCCTGCCAATGGACGGATTTCATCTTGATAACGACCGTTTGCAAGACTTGGGTCTGCTGCAACGAAAAGGTGCACCGGAGACATTCGATGCGATGGGCCTTTTAGAGCTTATGCGCAAGATACGGGGCACTAAGACATTTTTATATCCGACTTTCGATCGGCAAGAAGATAGAACAATCCCGAACTCGGGTCGCATAACTAAGGAAGACAGAATTTTATTGGTGGAAGGTAACTACCTTCTTTTACAGCGCTCACCTTGGTCTGAGCTTTCTCAATTTTTCGATCTAACGGTGTCTTTGGATGTTTGCCGCGAAACTCTTCAATCCAGACTTATCACCCGCTGGGTCAATCATGGTTTGTCTGAGGATGATGCGCGCGTACGTGCCTTAGGCAATGATATGGTGAATGTTACTTGTGTTCTGGAAAATTCGCTTGCAGCAGACTATAAACTAAAATCAAAAATTTAATTTTGTTTTCCACCCAAGAAAAACCAAATTGGTTCTTTGGTAGTCTTTTCATTACTCTATTTGTTTGGCTACTGGCCGTGTAGAATGAAATTACGTCATTGGTGTTTCTGCCACCACCACGCTTATACATCCAAAAACGATTTAGTTTGAAATGTTAGAATGCCAAAAAATGATTTATCCCAGCGTACTGAGTGTCCCATTTAGACCACTCAAAAATATGGTTTCTACCGATAAGAGAACACACATTGGATCATAAACATCATATATGCTTAGCATCGATACCTTTATGACCATAAACCTTAATAGCTTTGACGCGCCAGAAGTCCTCTCTTGCTTAAACTCATAAATCTAACCTAAAGGGGCTGATGTTAGACATTAAATAGATTTCGGATTTGACTTTCCTGCCCATAGTGGTGCCCATAAAATGTGCCCATTTTCATCCCCAATGAGCACGTGTGACAAAGAGGCTGTTACAGCAATGGCTGTCACCTCAACACCAGTTGAGCCTCTCAAAACGATTGCATCCTTACTCTCGTCAATTTCGGCTAATAGCACCGTGCCGTCCCTAAAGCCGGTAAAAACCGCATTTTCCCCAGACAGAGCGCCTACACAGGTTGCTATTTGTTTGCCACCATGAGCCACGCAAACGGGTGAGCGGCCCAACGGCCCATCCTTGCCATCGAAGGGCCAGCAGATCGCTTCGTCGGCCCCAGACGTGGCAAGATAGGGGGTATCACCAATCCAAGCACAGCTCTTTATCTTTGCAGGATATCCTGCCACCGCCAAGTCACCTTTGTCACGTAGACGCCATCCGTGGAGCGCCTTTTCTTGCATGGCTGTCACAACGTACTTTCCATCTGGACTGAAGGTCACAGCGCCATGAAAACCTTTCCAAACCAGTTTCGATGATTTCCACCGACGCTCGCGGCGCTCCCACAGTGTGACGCCGCCATAATGCGCCACGGCCAAACGTTTGCCTTTTGCATCAAAGGCTACTCCTCCCACGGTGCTGACGTGCTCGAGCAATGTGGCTTTTGGTTGACTTTTCGACCAAACATGTACTGCTCGGCCCGATGAACAGGCATAATGATCAGAGCTTGCGGCAACGCAATCAACCCATTTGGTGCCGAAGCTAACCAGTTCCTTAATGCTGCCGTCAGGCGAAATACGAAGGAACCGGCCATCATCTCCGCCGGTTATAATATGATCACCATCAACCGCCATGCAAAGAACCACGCCTTTATGCGCCTGTGTTACAGTGTGCGGCAGGCCGGGACGGAAAAACCGTACAGTCCCATCTCCAAACCCTACAGCAATGCAATCCGCTAGGGAAACTGCTCCTGTCACGGGTGCTTCGAGTTCAAGGCGCGTGCCTCTGCGCTCTAGCTCGGTCTCTTCGAACCTTTGAAGAGGCTGCCGATGTCGCGGCAAATCCGAAATTACACCGTCTTGCAAGCTTCAAACCCTTCCTTCAGCCCCATATTTTCAACATTCCGGCCGATGAAGACCACACGCGAGCTGCGTGGTTTGCCCTGTG
>CBFHXE010000068.1:0-13661 GCA_965659715.1 uncultured Paracoccaceae bacterium
CCCATCATGGTGGTTTTCATCCCCGAACCGCACATTTTATTTACGGTTGTTGCCGGCACTTCTTCGCCCAAACCGGCGGCAAACCCCGCTTGTCGTGCCGGCGCTTGACCTTGGCCTGCGGGCAAAACATTACCCATGATCAGCTCATCAACGGTGCTGACCCCGGCACCCTGCATCGCAGCGCGGATCGCCGAGCCGCCAAGCTGTGCCGCAGAAACATCGTTAAAGTCGCCCTGAAAACCGCCCATGGGCGTTCTAGACGCCCCGCTAATCACAACATTTTGCACCCGATTGCTCCTTGTCTTATTCGACCGCAAGCATACAGAAAAGTAACCTTTGCCGTCTAGTGTTTCTCCGACGCTATTCTTCAAAGGACATACCATGCAGATAAGCCAAAAGAAATGTGGGGATATCTTGACCCTCTTGGTAGAAACCGAGCGCATTGATGCCGCCAGTGCAATCGCATTTAAGGATTTGATCCGAGATGCTGCACAAACAGCGCCGCCGCGGGTTATTTTGGACCTTAGCAAGGTCACAATTGTCGACTCCAGCGGGCTCGGTGCAATCGTCAATGCCAAAAAGGCCCTTGGACCGGCAACACGTCTTGATCTGTGTACCCTTAGCGGCGCAGTGGATAAGGTGTTCAAACTCACCCGCATGGACAGTGTGTTTGATATTTACCCAGGTCTCGATCAGGCGCTCTCTGATCCATCGGCCGGTTAAGAAAGATCGGGTGCGATGAGCAAAGGATGCTATTCGATCCACTTGACCCAGCCCGAGGATTTTCTTTCAGTGCGCGGCGCCTTGGCGGGGATTCGAGATGATTTTTTACATCAGGGCCATAGGGCCGAGCAATTTTTAAAAATAGAAATGGTTCTGGCAGAGGCTTTGAACAATATAGCAGAGCATGGCGGCCCCAGTGTTCACAACAGCCCAATCACCATCAAATGGCAGTATGAACAGGGTCTTTTCAGCGCAACTCTAAAAGATAATGGGCGTCCTTTTCCGACTGCTGTTATCCCCGACAGAGGCAGTTCAAGACCAGATGTTGACGACAAGGATTTACCCGAGGGCGGGTTCGGATGGCATATCATTTCTCAACTTTGCGATTCTGTGCGCTATCAAAGAAGCGCTGGACAAAATAAGTTGGCTATTGGCCTAAGGGCTTAAGTTGCCCTCCGAACTAACGACAATTTTATGCTTTTTTTTCAATGCCACAAACTTACCTTTTTTCCGGCCTATTGCAGCCGCAAAGACCCAGTAGACCGGTGCATGAGCTAAACATGGCTTACCTCAGCACCGCGTCTATTTTTGCCCCCACAGATGCGGCGCTGGGGTTTCACATTCCCCTTCTTTGAAAACCTGTTGCCTTGAAATCACTTTGGCCTATGCTCAATTTTGCTAAAAGGAGTAAAGGGGTGAGGCATGCGTGATTTTCATCGGCCAGGACGCTCAGCAGTGTTTTCCGAAAATGGCATGTGCGCCACATCCCACCCTCTAGCTGCAAAAACCGCGGTTGATATTTTACAAAGCGGTGGAAACGCCATGGACGCAGCCATTGCCGGGGCAGTTTTGCTGGGGCTGTGCGAACCGCAAATGACCGGCATTGGCGGGGATTGCTTTGTGCTTTTTTCCCCACCCGGTTCAGACGACATCAAAGCCATGAACGGATCGGGTTGTGCGCCCAGCGCCCAATCTGCCAGTGACATGCGTAGCAGAGGTTTAAACTATGTTCCCGAGCATAGTGCAGAGGCGGTCACCGTTCCAGGAGCAATAGATGCATTTTGCCAATTAAGTAACGATTGGGGCAAACTCGGACTTGAGGCGCTATTGGCCCCCTCAATTCATTATGCAGAAAATGGCGTACCCGTGGCCCCACGGGTAGCGCTGGACTGGGCCAGTTTGACCTCAAAACTGCATGTCTCTGCGCAAAAGGATTATCTTATAGATGGCAAAGCCCCCTTGCCCGGCGATATGTTTTTCGCCCCCAAACAAGCAAAAGTCCTACGCCGCATTGCCGCCAAAGGACGCGATGGATTTTATTGTGGAGAAGTGGCTGATGATATGGTGCAATCACTCACCGCGTTTGGCGGGGCACATCAGCTAAGCGATTTTGCTGACCAGAAAGCGTTTTATACCAACCCTATCCGTGGACCCTACAACGGCGTTGATCTGGTAGAGCATCCACCAAATGGCCAAGGCGCAACGGCAATTTTACTGCTTAATATCCTATCTCACTTCGATCTCGCGGCGCTGCCTCCCTTTCAAACAATGCGCACCCATATCGAAACTGAAGCCACAAAACTTGCCTATCAAGCGCGTAATGCCATTATTGCAGACCCTGCGAACACAGAGGGGCTTGAGCAAATGCTATCTTTAGAATTTGCGCAGAAGCTGGCAGGCGAGATTAGCCTTACCTCTGCCGGGCAAGCCCCAAGCCCGATCATCGAAGCGGTTCACAAGGACACAATCTATATCACGGCGGTTGATCAAGACAGGATGTCCGTTTCGCTCATCTACTCCATATTTCACGGCTTTGGGTCAGGCATGGCCAGTGAGAATTATGGCATTTTATTTCAAAATCGCGGGGCCGGTTTTAACCTTATTCCAAACCACCCTAATGAACTCAAAGGCGGGGCACGACCAATGCACACCATTATTCCGGGTATGATCTGCGAAGCTGGAAAGCCGATCATGCCTTTCGGCGTCATGGGCGGCCAGTATCAGCCAACCGGACATGCCCGCCTCATCAGCAATATTTTTGATTTTGGGCTTTCGCCTCAGGATGCAATTGATGCGCCGCGCAGCTTTTATGATCGCGGCGCTTTAAAGTTAGAGCGGGGTTATGCGCAAAACGTGGTGCAAGAGCTTTCTGATTTGGGCCATGCTGTGACCCAAGACATTGAACCGATTGGCGGCGCACAAGCCATTAGAATTTTGCAAAACGGTATTCTTGAGGGCGCATCAGACCCGCGCAAAGATGGATGCGCCTTGGGGTATTGAGTCCCCAAATGCATCAAATTGATTAATTCAGCTGAAAGTGAAGCGGGTATTGACCGTTCTGAAATGGGCCAAACAAATCGGGAATATCTGGATGGTCCACAGGCTCACCAGACACATCTTCTACCAAATTTTGCTCTGACACATAAGCCACGTAGAAACTGTGATCATTTTCAGCAAGCAAATGATAATAGGGCTGCTCACGGACCGGACGATGGTCTTCGGGAATAGACTCATACCAATCGTCTGTATTGTTAAACTCGGGATCGACATCAAAAATTACCCCCCTAAATGGGTGCTTTTTATGACGCACAACTTGGCCTAAATGATATTTCGCGTTTTTACTATACATATAACTATGCCCTATAAGGGCTTTGGACTGCTTTCAAAAGGCTATTCCCATATAAAAACACATAAATTTTACATTAACAAATCATCTTTCCGGTCAAAAATAGACTTTTCGTAGGTCAGTAAGCAACAAATCGCTATATCCGCGAATATTGTGCAAACCATTCAGGATCTCTTTGGGAATCACTTTAAAAAACCTGTAAAATTTGCTATGTCATGCACTAAAGATCAAAAATAGATCGAGCAGCATATGTTGAAATTATTATACACCTTCCTTTTGGTGCTTTTTGTAGCATCCTGCGGAATTATGTCACCGGGCAGCGCACCGAGAAATATTGATAATGCCTGCTCTATCGTCCAGCAGCGACCTCAGTATTTGCGGGCGTTCAAAGCCACCGAACGCAAATGGGGCGTTCCGGTAAATGTGCAAATGGCAGTCATTTATCAGGAAAGCAAATTCAAAAAAGCCGCTAAAACACCAAGAAAGTATTTTCTTGGGGTGATTCCGAGCGGCCGCCAAAGTTCAGCCTATGGATTTGCCCAAGCGCTGGATGGAACCTGGTCGGAATACAAAGAGTCCACCGGACGTTTTGCAGCGCGGCGCAGCAGCATTCGGGACGCTGCCGATTTCATGGGCTGGTATATGACCGAAACCAAACGCCGCAGCGGGGTTGCACTTTCGGATGCGCGTAACCAGTATCTTGCCTATCATGAAGGGCAGGGTGGATTTATGCGCGGAACTCATCTTAAAAAATCATGGCTGCTAGCAGTTGCTGATAAAGTGGCTGACCGCTCGGCAACATACCGCCGGCAACTTAAAAGCTGTGGGAAAATCTAGCGATTTTCACGGCGTTCTGTGTTTAGAATAATATTGAAAAGGCTATCGCCCAATTCGTTTCCTGTAACAAAGTCATTGAGCACAACGACCGTTTGATCACCGTTTTGATCCTCAATCACCCATTGCCTTAATTGCGGCTCTGGTCCGGTAAAGATCAGCGCGATTTTGCCGCGCTCTGGATGCTCGGGGTCTTGGACACCCAAAATGGTCGAGGTGCCGTCAAACCGGTGGGCCGTCACCATTATTTCGCGGGCTAAATCAAGATCATCTGCCAGAATAAGGCCGAGTGGTGTTTTACTTAAGGGATAGGTTTCCGGACCTGCGTCCCCTTTGGGATCAAAGATTGCCAACTCGCCGCCTGCGGCCAATACCAAGGCGTCATTTGGCGGATCATACTCGAACCGAATACGGCCTGGCCGTTTGATGTAAATAGAGCCTGTGGCCAGGCTGCCATCTACACTGATCTGGGTGAATTCTGCTTCAACTGTGCGCAGATCGTTCAAATAATCCGATAATGTTGAAAGCGGCAATATATCTGCCCGAAGTGGATGCGCTGACAGGCTTATAAATCCAAGCGCTAAAAAGATATTTTTTAAAACCATGGCACCATCTTAAGCAAAACCACCCCGGCGACCAGCCCAAATAGTCCCTTGCAACAACGCTGGGCAAATTATTGCTGTTCTGGAACCAGAATTTCGCGTTTTCCGACATGGTTTGAGGCGCTGACAAGACCTGCATCTTCCATTTGCTCGACAAGCCGGGCAGCTTTGTTATAGCCGATGGCAAGCTTGCGCTGGATATAGCTTGTTGAGCATTTGCGATCACGCAGAACAATCGCCACCGCCTCATCATAGAGCGCATTTTCCCCATCTGTATTTCCGCCCAGACCGAGGACCATGTCAATATTGTCAGCTTTTTCCTCATCTGGCCCTTCCACCACGCCGCTTTTATAATCTGGCGGACCATAGGACTTCAGGTGATTGACGATTTCTTCGACTTCTTCATCGCTGACAAAAGGCCCATGGCAGCGGGTGATTTTTGAACCACCGGCCATGTAGAGCATATCGCCCATGCCCAAAAGCTGCTCAGCGCCCATTTCCCCAAGGATCGTCCGACTGTCGATTTTACTGGTCACCTGAAACGAAATTCGGGTGGGGAAATTGGCTTTGATCGTGCCTGTGATCACATCCACCGAGGGCCGCTGTGTCGCCATAATTAAATGGATACCCGAGGCCCGCGCCATTTGCGCAAGGCGCTGAATACAGGCTTCAATTTCTTTGCCTGCAACCATCATCAAATCTGCCATTTCATCCACCACAACCACAATGTAAGGCATTTTTTCAGGGGCAAATTCCTCGGTTTCAAAAACCGGCTCGCCGGTGGCGTCGTCAAAACCTGTCTGCACCGTGCGGCTGAACAGTTCGCCTTTGCGTTGGGCGTCTTCAACGCGGCCGTTATAGCCATCGATGTTACGCACCCCCATTTTGGACATTTTGCGGTAGCGCTCTTCCATTTCGCCAACCACCCATTTAAGCGCCACGACCGCCTTTTTGGGGTCTGTGACCACCGGGCTGAGCAGATGCGGGATACCGTCATAAACGCTTAGTTCAAGCATTTTGGGATCAATCATGATCATCCGGCATTCTTCTGGCGTCAACTTGTAAAGCAATGATAGGATCATTGTGTTGATGGCAACGGATTTACCTGAACCCGTTGTGCCGGCAATCAGCAAATGCGGCATCTTGGCCAAATTGGCCACCATCGGTTCGCCGCCAATGTCCTTGCCCAAAGCAAGCGGTAATTTCTGGTTGCTATCGCCAAAAGACTTGGCCGATAAAATTTCGCGCAAAACGACCTTTTCACGGTTTTCGTTCGGCAATTCAATGCCGATCACAGAGCGGCCAGGAACGGTCGACACCCGCGCTGACAGCGCTGACATTGAACGCGCGATATCATCGGCCAAACCAATCACCCGACTTGCTTTTAGGCCGGGGGCAGGTTCAAGTTCGTACATGGTGACCACCGGGCCAGGGCGAACACTTACAATTTCACCTTTAACTCCGTAATCATCCAGCACCGCTTCTAAAAGACGGGCATTTTCTTCAAGCGCTTCATCAGACAGGTGGTGGCGCACAACAGAGACCGGATTGGCCAAAAGTCCCAAAGGCGGCAATTCATAATCACTTGCGTGATCTTCAAACTGCAATCTTGGCTGGGCTTCTTCTTTGGCGCGCGCAGATTGGCTCATCGGCTTTCTAAGCGGCGGCTGCACAACCTTTTTCGCTTCAATCTTGGGCCGCTGGATGCCCGTGGTCGTTCCAAAATCAAGCGGCTCGGGATCAGCCATATCAACATCATCTGTTTCATAAATATCCATATGATCGCCGCTCAGTGCCGGCTCAGCCCGCGCACCAGAGGATGCTGGTTCTGTGTCCCTGCGCATACGGGATTTAACCACATCAGATATCCTTGCACTGATCCGCGCATCCCCCGGCATAGTTTGGACATCCACATCTGATTGCTGCTCTACCAACTCTGGCTCGGGCATTTGTTCGCCACGTTTAGAAAACGTCGGCATGCGCGACAGAAAGCTGGGCTTTTCAATCCGCGCAGGCCGATCGTCATCAGCAAAACCGCGCGCTTCAGGAGCGCGTGGAATGGATAAAGACCGGCTTGCTGCTGTCTTGATTTGGGTCTGCATGGATTGGGGTGCTGTATCTTTGCTTTGCGCTTTTCTCAGGGCCTCTTTTTGTTGCAGTAACGCGGCGGCTTTAAATGCACCGCGCGCACCAACGCCAAGCAAGCGCAAAACAGCAGCGTAGGAGACCACCAGACTAACCAGTAGAAATCTAAAAATTGCGGCCAGCTCTGGCCGTGAAAACCCAAGAGTATAAAGCCCGCTGATGACAACCGAAATGCCCGAAACCAGCGATATAATCAAGAGACTTTGGGCAGTGGACAACGGTATGGTGGCCAGCAGGTTGCGCAGCACGGTATCACCAAAAAGTCCGCCCATGCCAAAACTATGGCTCCAACTGCCCACAGGAACCAGACTTGCGGCATATATCGATGCCAAGGCAATCATTATTGGAGCAAAAATCAACCGGCCAAAAGCGCGCTCAGCACCTTTGTGCAATAAACAGCGAATACCCCACGCGGCCGCCAAAGTGGCGATAGCCCAACAGGACCAGCCCAAGATTAACATGCTTGGGGCCGCCATCGTGGCACCGGGAACACCCAGCATATTTTGAACCGGCGCATCCGAAGCCGACAGCCAGCTTGGGTCTTCAGGTGAATAACTCATGATGACCATTGCCAACAGGGCGCTAGCGGCAATCAGTGCAAGGCCGAGCAATTCAACACCACGCTTTTCCAATGCCGCATGAACATGCGGGCCAAACAAAGTTTGCTGCTGGTGGGTTTGATTATATGCCATACATGCCTCGCTACTTGAAAAGACAGTCGCGCAGGCGGATTAGCCCTTGCTCTGCTTCATTTTTTGGGGCCACCAAAGCGACCCGAATATATTTCTTGCCAGGATTTTCGCCCTGAACATCTCTTGATAGATATGCGCCCGGAAGGACACGAACTCCGGTGTCTCGCCACAGTTTTAGTGCGGCTGCCTTACCATCGCCCACATCAAGCCAGAGGAAAAATCCCGCTTCGGGGGAATTATAGCCCGACACTCCGGCAAAAATTTCGTCGGCCATTTCAAATTTTTCAGCATAAAGCGCGCGGTTTTCGATTACATGCGCTTCATCTGCCCAAACTTTTGTTGCCGCGCGCTGCAACGGCAATGGCAGCGGCGCACCCGCATAGGCGCGCAATTGCTTGACCCGTGCAATGCTTTGCGGGCCTGACGCCACAAACCCAGAGCGGAGTCCTGCAAGGTTTGAGCGCTTTGAAAGGGAATGAAACACCACCACCCGCTCAGGGTCGGCGCCAAATTCTGCCGCCATCTGCAACCCGCCAACCGGCGGAGCATCACGGTAAATTTCGCTGTAACATTCATCCGCAAAAATCTGAAAATTATACTTTTCAGCCAGCCCAAGCAAATCGTGCCAATAGGCACGGCTTGCCACAGCGCCCTGCGGGTTTGAGGGCGAACACAGATAGGCAATGGCTGTACGGTTCAACACCTCAGGCGGCAAAGCGGTGTAATCCGGCAAGTATCCGCTTTCAGCGGTCGCAGGCACGAACACCGGTTCGGCGCCAATAGAGTGGGCTGCAACTGCGTAGACTTGATAAAACGGATTGGGGATTAAAATCACTGGCGGTTTGCCGCCCAGCGTTTCTGGGCAGAGCGCCATCGCAGCGTTATATAGCCCCTCACGTGTGCCGTTGAGCGCCATAATCTGTTCGGTTGGGCTTACCTCAACGCCGTAACGTTTTTGCAGCCATGTTGCGATCGACTGCAGCAACTCGGGGCTGCCTTCATTGGGCGGATACTTATTGAACTCGGCAGAGTGCTCGGCAATCACATCGGCCACCCACGCCGGAAAAGCATGCTTTGGCTCGCCGATGGTCATATGCAAAACGTCGCCACCCTGCGCATGCGGATCAAGCAAAGCGCGCAGACGTGGAAATGCATAAGCCGGTAGGTTCGAAAACCGCTCAGGAAACATTTTATAGCCTCAAAGTTCGGGATCATAACGCCCCGATTACCATTAGAATAACCAAGCAAGGCTGCTACGTCTACAAAAACGCATCAAAAAAAGGGATTTCCACAGAAAATTGTCGCAAAATCCCATGAAATTCGATGATTTAGGGGGCTTTTAGCTTTTTAGAGCGGCCTCGGCCGCCGCGCTCAGCCGTAAAAGTCGGTTTTCTTCACCCGGACCAGCCATCAACATCAGCCCGCAACTTGGCGCGCCAGTGGGCAATGTCACAGCACAGAGCCCCATCAAATTACCGATCCGCGTGTTGCGCAGGGCCAATAGATTTTCAGTAACATAATAGGTTTCATCGCTCAAAAGCCGCTGTGCATCTGGCGGCAAAATCGGTGCACTGGGACATAAAACGGCGTCATATCCGGCGCTTTTTTCGGCATAGCTGTGCCGCAGCTCGCCCAGTTTAAGCCATGCCGCCACATAATCGGCTGCGGAGAATTCAGCCCCACCGCGAAACCGTTTGAGAATTTCATCAAATATCAGATCCGGCTTGGCTTCGATCACATCTTTCCAAGTTCCATAGGCCTCTGAAGTATACAAAATAGGGCTGAGCGGCAGCGCTTCACTCACGGCGGGTATTTCAATTTTTTCGATCGTTGCGCCAGCTTCAGCCAACCGCTCAACGGCGGCTTCAAAGCTAATGCGCGGGGCATCGCGCAAATCGTCAAAGGCTGCCGTTTGCAGCGCTGCCAGCCGTTTTCCACGCAAATCGCAGGTTTGCATATCCAGTGCAGAACGCCCCTGCAAAGCGGTAAAGAGCAAAGCGGCATCTTCGACAGTTTTGCTCAGCGGGCCGATGGTATCAAAATGTTCACACAGTGGCACAACCCCATCCATTGGCAAACTGCCAGCGGTGGTTTTCAGCCCCACCAAATCATTCCAAGCTGCCGGTATCCGCACCGATCCACCGGTGTCCGATCCTATTGCCGCCGCCGCCAACCCAAATGCCACAGAGGCAGCAGCGCCCGAGGATGATCCACCGGACACGGCGTTTAGGTCATTTACACAGGGCGGGCTTTCGGTCACCGGATTGAGCCCCAATCCGGAAAAGGCTAGTTCCGACATATGGGTTTTGCCGATGCATACCAATCCCATTGCGCTGGCATTGTGCAACACTTTTGCATCGCGCTCGGGGATGCGGCCACGCAGCAGTGCGCTGCCCGCTTCGGTGGCATGGCCTGCGGTGTCAAACAGGTCTTTCCAGCTGATCGGCACCCCGTCCAAAGGCGATAGACGTTGGCCAGAGCGGGCACGGGTCTGGGCTGCACGCGCTTCGGCCATTGCACGATCTGGCGTGAGCATGGTAAAAATACGGTGGCTTTGGGGATGATCTTCGGCCGCATCCAGATAGGCTTGGGTTAAGGCAAGCGGATCTAATTTGCCGCTCTGAATATCCTGTCCCAGCTGCGCAGCTGTCAGATCAAATATAGAATTCATTACCCAAGCTCCTTTTGATTTCTACAAAGGGTAGCGGCATCAAAGCACATGGACAATCCTACAGTTTGACCCATAGTAGATTTATGAACTACGACACAGATATTGCAATTGTTGGCGGCGGTTTAAACGGTGCGATGATGGGCTTGGCCTTGGTAGAGGCTGGCTTTACCGTCACCTTGATTGATTCCCAGAGTGCAAAATCACAGCAAGACCCCAATTTTGATGGCCGCAGTTATTCATTGGCCATCGCCTCTGTCCGCCTGATGCAAGCCTTGGGCCTTTGGGAAACGCTTGCCCCTAACGCACAGCCTATTTTGGAAATTAAAGTCGCTGATGGGCGGGCCTATTCAAATCCCTCCCCCTATTTTTTGCATTTCGACCACAACGAAATAGAAGAAGGCCCCATGGGGCATATGGTTGAAGACCGCCATTTGCGGCCCCTTTTGCAACAGCGTTTGCAAAGCACATCCCAAATCAACTACCGCACTGGTGTGTCCGTGCCTGACATGACGATAACCGATACCCACGCCCAAGTGATGCTTGATACTCAAGAGATCATCACTGCGCGCTTGGTGATCGGAGCAGATGGCCGTCAAAGCCAAACCGCCGAGCGCGCGGGGATCAAACGCACTGGATGGCGGTATGGCCAAACCTCTTTGGTTTGCGCTCTGAGCCATGATACCCCCCATCAGGGCATTGCCTGCCAGTATTTCATGCCCCCCGGCCCGCTTGCCATTCTGCCGCTTACAGGCAACCGGTCATCCATTGTATGGACAGAAAGCGATCCCAATGCCGCCACCATAATGGCCATGGACGACAAGGATTATCTGGCGGTTTTGCAACCTCGCATTGGTGACTATCTTGGTAAGGTCGAGTTGGCTGGCGCGCGCTATAGCTATCCTCTGGATTTAACCATAGCGCAAAATTATGTCGCGCCGCGACTGGCTTTGGTGGGCGATGCGGCGCATGGGGTGCACCCCATTGCAGGGCAAGGGCTCAACATGGGTCTGCGCGATATCGCCGCCCTGAGTGAGGTGCTCAGTGATGCCCGTCTGCGCGGCGAAGATTTTTCCTCTTTGGCTGTTCTGCTGCGCTATCAGGAATGGCGCCGGTTTGATACGGCGACGCTTGCTGTTGCCACGGATGCCGTTAACCGTTTGTTTTCAAACAATAGCTCCTTGCTTCGATCCCTGCGAGATTTGGGCATGGGGGCAATCAACAGAGTGCCAACTCTGCGCCGCAGTTTTATGCGCGAAGCCGCTGGTCTGACCGGCGATTTGCCACGTTCAATGCAATAAATGTTAGCTATTCACCAAGCGTTCTTGCTTCGTCGATTAACATGATCGGGATACCATCGCGGATCGGAAAGGCCAGTCCAGCAGCTTTTGAAACCAACTCTTGGCGCTTTGCATCATAGGTCAATGAATTATGCGTTTGCGGACAGACCAAAGCCTCAAGCATCCGCCGCTCGGCTATATCAGTGGGCTGTTGGCTCATTGTAGTCTTTCCTCAGACGATCCGCCACGCAGGCTGTATTCGATCAGTGTCACAAGCGTTTCTCGGCGGGTAATCAGTGAGGGCGCCTCAAGTAGAGCCTGCTTATCCTCGGTGTTAAAATCAAGCAGCATCGACAGCGAATTAATCAGCAGCTCATCGTCGGCATCGCGCAAGGTTTCCCAATCGGTTGATAGCTCTCGTTGCTCGAAATACCGCGATAATAATTTGAAAAACGAATCGCGCTGAAAATCAGGGTCTTTTTCCGTAACAGAGCGATCCCTGTCGAACCCGCTCCAACTGGCTTCAAATTTACGGTAGGGGGTAAACCCTGTGATTTCCTTGCCCAGCCGATAGCGGCTAATGCCCGTTAAGGTCACCATATACCGGCCATCTTCGGTCTCAGAAAATTGCGTGAGCCGGCCAGCGCAGCCAATGGTCTGCATGCGCTCGGCACCGTTTTGTTCACTGGGTTGGATCATCCCAATAAGGCGCTCTGGGGTTTTTAGAACATCCTCGATCATTGCCAGATAGCGCGGCTCAAAAATATGCAATGGCAAGCGTGAGCGCGGCAGCAGCAAAGCCCCGGGTAAGGGGAATACGGGAATAACATCTGGCAAGTCGGTTTGATGTGTCATAGTCGAATGATAGCACCGCAACGCGTTCAGGCAAATATCATTGAACTTAATTTACGTCTGCCGTTCAAAACTATTGGATCATTTGGCTTTAAAGCATCGAAAATAGTGAACAATTGGACTTTGGCGGCCCCGTCGTTCCAGCCCTGGTCGCGGCCAAATAAATCTAACAATTCATCAACTGCTGCTTCGGCCTGACCGCCGGCATAAAGCGCTTGGGCATAATCCAGCCGTGCTTGGTGATCATTTGGATCAGCCTCGAGTGCCGCCTGTAAATCCCCCAGAGGACCAGCATTTTGCGCTTGCTTGGCAAGTTCAAGCTGGGCAAAGGCGGCTTCAAGTTCAGGGGTTTCTGCAATTTCGGCCGGCGCCCCATTTAAGGTGGCCTCGGCTTCGTCCAGATTATCAAGTGCTATGAGCGCACGCACCAACCCGCCATAGGCACCGGCATGGGCAGGATCTTCGCCAAGAATAGCCTGAAATGTTTGGGCTGCATCCTCGGCCTGACCGTCTGTCAGCATTTCCTCGGCCGCTTCCACAGCCTCGTCCAATCCGCCATCCGCAGCGCCGCCGCCGGCTGCGACCACCCGATCAACAAAGGCCTTGATTTCGGACTCGGGCACCGCGCCCTGAAAGCCATCAATCGGCTGGCCCTGCCAAAAGGCATAAACCGTTGGAATGGACTGCACCCGCAATTGACCTGCGATGCCCTGATTTTCATCTACATTTACTTTGGCCATTTTCACCGCCCCCTTGGCAGCAATCACAGCATTTTCCAATTGCGGACCCAAGGTCTTGCAGGGGCCGCACCACGGAGCCCAAAAATCAACAATGACAGGGATAGTTTGGCTCGCCTCGACCACATCGGCCATAAAGCTGGCCTCTGTTACATCGCTTACAAGACCCTCGGCAGAAGGTGCGGGGGTTTGGCCCAATTCGATCATAATACGTCCTCGCGAGTCATTATCTATTGCCTATATGGCGTGTCTGCAGTGAAATTCAAAGGTCAAAACTGGCAAAAACTGGCGCGTGATCGCTTGGCTGTTCCCAACCGCGTATGTGGCGCAAAACACGTGAGGAATGCGCGGCGGCGGAAATATCACCCGTCGCCCAGATATGATCCAGCCGCCGGCCTTTGTCGGCGCTGTCCCAATCGCGTGCGCGGTAAGACCACCAGCTATAAAGCCGCCCGTCTGGAATGTCCTGCCGGGTGATATCAACCCAGTTGCCCGCTGCTTG
>CBFHXE010000069.1:0-13369 GCA_965659715.1 uncultured Paracoccaceae bacterium
TTGCGCACCTCTGCGATACTGCCGCGATACCGATGTGCCAAATCGGGCTTTTTTGCCGTGGTGATCACTGCGCAGCTTTAGCTGATCAGCTCAAAGCGGGTCACATCCACCAATCCACGATCAGTGATTTTAAGCGCCGGGATCACTGGCAGCGCAAGGAAGGCCAATTGCAAAAACGGCTCGTCCAAAACCACGCCCAGACCCCGCGCCGCATCGCGTAAATCAACCAGCTTGTCGCGCACGGTCTCGAACGGCTCAAGGCTCATCAAGCCGGCCACGGGCAGCGCCAGTTCGGCCAGAACCTGACCATCGCGCACCACCACAAAACCGCCCTCAATCGCGCTCAGCCGGTTCGCCGCCAGCGCCATATCGGCGTAAGATGCACCAACGCAGGCAATGTTGTGATGATCATGGCACACGGTCGAGGCAATGGCGCCCGCCTTTAGCCCAAAACCGCGCACAAATCCGGTGGCGATATTGCCATTTTTCCCATGCCGCTCGATCACTGCAATGCGCAGCAGATCACGGGTCGGATCAGGGGCTTTGTCGCCGTCTACGATATCGATCTCAACCCGTTGATGTTCGGTGATAATCTGGCCTTCGATAATACCGATTACATCACTGGTGCGGTGGTTTTCCGCGCTGCGAAAATCGGCCGCGTTCAGCGCCCGCGTGTGCACAGAATTGCGCCCCACCTGCGGCAAGGGGGGGCGGGCCTCAAAGCGGGCGGGTTCCACCCGGCGGCCTGCACAAAACACCATCTGTGCATCGCAAGCTTCCAGCGATCCAAGCGCCACAATATCGGCCCGTTTGCCCGGCGCAATAAGCCCGCGATCTTTTAGGCCAAAGGCTTCGGCCGCCGAAAGCGACGCCGCGCGATAGGTCGCCAGCGGCGATGTGCCCAAGGCGATCAACCGGCGGATCATATAATCCAGATGGCCGTGCTCGGCGATATCCAGCGGATTGCGATCATCGGTGCACAGGCACATATAGGGGGCGGTGCGGTCTGTTAAAACCGGCTGTAAGGCGGTCAGGTCTTTGGAAACCGAGCCTTCGCGGATCAGCACCCGCATGCCTTTTTGCAGCTTTTCAAGCGCCTCTTTCGCAGTTGTCGCCTCATGCTCGGTCCGGATACCTGCTGCGATATAAGCGTTCAGGTCACGCCCGCTAAGTTGCGGAGAATGCCCATCAATATGCTGTCCGTCGAATAATTTTAGCTTGGCCAAAACATCGGGGTCGCGGTGTATTACGCTGGGATAATTCATAAATTCGGCAAGCCCGATGCCCGAGGGATGATCCCTTAAGCTGGCAATGTCTGCGGCGTCAATCCTTGCCCCTGCGGTTTCCATATCGGTTGAGGGAACGCATGAGCTAAGCTGCACCCGCAGATCCATCACCATATGCTCGCTTGCGTTTTGAAACCATTTAATACCGCTCGCGCCGATCACATTGGCGATCTCATGGGGATCGCAAATTGCCGTGGTGATGCCAAGCGGTGCAACGCAGCGGTCAAATTCAAACGGCGTCACGAGGCTTGATTCGATGTGCAAATGGGTATCGATAAATCCGGGCACCAAGATTAAGTCGCTGACATCTATAACCTCGCGGCCCTGATACTGATCCGCAATTCCGACCACCGTATCGCCGCAAATGGCAATATCGCCTGCGATAAATGTGCCGGTCACAAGATCAAATATCCTCCCGCCGGTCAGTACAAGATCGGCAGGTTCATCGCCGCGTCCCTGTTCAATCCGGGCGTTTAGGTCGGCCATATAACTCTCCTTAAATTATTGATTATGAGCGTTTTTATTGAAAACACTATAAATTCGGCGGTTTGAGCAAGGCGTCGCCACCGATCCCATTTTAGCACAAAAATCCTTTTTATGTACAAGCATCGTTGTGCACAATTTTAGAGCTGGGTCAAAAAACCTGACGCAGACTGCAGGCTTGCATATTTGTGCCTCAATTCTTGCGATCAGGGGTTGCGGCCAAGCGTGAGCCAGTTTAAAGACATCTCACTTGGCGCGGGATGGAGCAGCCCGGTAGCTCGTCAGGCTCATAACCTGAAGGTCGTAGGTTCAAATCCTACTCCCGCAACCAAATTTTACGCCAAATAGATCAAACTCCCAGGGGGGAGTTTTTTATGTTTTGGGCAGTCAACCTGCGCCTTTCTTCGTCTTTGAAGCACAGATAATTCGCAGAATTTATACAGCATAAAATTCTGGTTTGATACGCCCGTTAGGGCTAAGCTTGGCCAAAGAAATGCTTTTAACAGCAGGGAGCAACGACATGTCGGCAAAAGATCAAACGAGCTCTTTTAGTCTGCAGCGCAGGGTTTTGGGTGGTGGTACCCCGATATTGAAAGCCTGGGGGTTTGATAATGAAACGGACCCTCTAACAGATGTGTTGCTGGGCTCGCCAGCGCATCTTTTTCACCGTGCAACCTCAAGCCTTTCACGCAAGCATCTGCGCGATGCGCCTTGTGATATTCAACTTGCCCAAGCACAGCACGCCGAGCTTGTTTCTGCCTATCGCCATTATGATGTCAATGTGCATATGCTGGACCCAGAGCCGGAATTAACAATGCAGGTGTATTCACGCGACTCCAGTGTGATGACGCCCTATGGTGCGATTATCACAGCCATGGCGCAGTGGTGGCGCCGCGGTGAAAACTATGCGGCGATCCGGGCCTATGAAAAGCTGGGCATCCCGATTTATGACATGGTCACAGCAGGCACATTTGAAGGTGGGGATTTCAATGTCATCGAAGATGGCTGTGTCTTGATTGGCTGCGGGGGCGCGCGGACCCAAGAAGAGGGCGCGCGTCAGGTTGCAAGTTGGTTTGAGGCCGAAGGCTGGGAAGTGAGGCTCGCATTTATTGATGAATACTACGTCCATATTGATCTGATGGTGGTGCCGATTGCGGAAAAATTAACAGCTGTTTGTTTGGACTGTACCGAGCCGGGTATTGTTGATTGGCTAAAGTCCAAAGGGCACGAGATTATTGATGTGCCGTTTCAACAAACCATGAACCTTGGATGCAATTTGATGTCGCTTGGTCGGGACCGTGTGATTGTACCCACCGCGTCAACCACACTGGCCGAAAATCTAAGGGCGCGTGGATTTGATGTGTGCGCCGTGGAGACCGCCGAAATTTCCAAAACCGGGGGCGGTATCCATTGCATGGCGCAAGCCTTGCGGCGTGAAAAAGCAGCTTGAAACCCCAACGAAAATAGCCGCTTACAAGATCATTAGCCTTTGTGATGATCGTTAAAAACCTAGGAGTGATTATGTCTTGGATCAAAACAATTGCCTATGAAAGCTCTTCTGGCCGGTTGCGGAAACTCTACGACCGCGTCAAGGGATCAGACAATAATGTCGACAATATTATGATGCTCCATTCTTTGCGGCCGCACACAATGGAAGGCCATATGGCGATTTACAAGTATGTTTTGCATCACTCATCCAACACCCTACCAAAGTGGTTTCTTGAAACCTTGGGGGTTTGGGTCAGCGCTTTGAATGGGTGTGATTATTGTGTTGATCATCATTTTGAAGGCCTAAAGCGTTTGCTAAATAATGAGGCCAGGGCGCAAACTCTTAAAGCCGCGATAACCAAAGGCGATATTGAAGCAACAGAATTAGACACAAAGCAAAAGTTGGCCCTGCATTATGCCCGGCGCCTAACGCAACATCCACCGCAGGTGACAGAAGACGAGGTCTTAAAGTTAAGAGAGGCTGGTTTTAGCGATGGTGAGATATTGGAAATAAACCAAGTGGTTGCATATTTCGGATATGCCAACCGAACAGTGCTTGGATTAGGCTGTCGTACCACAGGAGATATTATTGGACTGTCACCTAATAATTCAGATGACCCCAACGATTGGTCGCATAGCTAGCAATTTGAAGAGCTGAAAAAACAGTTCAGTATGAGGGGTGTTGAAAAATCATGGAATTTGCATCGTTCAACCTGAGTGAGTTTGAGGCTTCGCGCGGCAGCAAAAGATTGGATTTGGCCGCAAAGCTAGACGGTATTCTTATGTCGTCAGGTTTTCTTTTGCTCAGTGGTCATGGTGTCCCAAACAGAACAATTGAAAACCAATGGGCTGCCGTTTCTGCCTTTTTTGATCTACCTAGCGAGCAAAAGGCTAAAATTTCTGCGCCGTATCCTGGTTATCCTTATGGCTGGATTGGTCCGGATAAAGAAGCTTTGGCCGCTTCTAAGGGCGAAAAAACACCGCCGGACTTAAAGGAAAGTTTCAACGGTGGGCCGTTGCATACGCCCGATGATATTTTAGATCCGCAAGCGTATGATTTTTGTTATCAACCAACTCTATGGCCAGAATTGGATGGGTTTAAAGCCGCTTGGACAGCCTATTATGGCGAAATGGAACAACTTGCGGCGCGCCTTATGTCGGCCTTTGCCGAAGCACTGAAATTGGAAAGGACGTTCTTTAACAATTTCATTGATGCCCCGATATCGGCGCTTAGGGCGCTGAATTACCCTGCAACACGGGGCGAAATAGCGGCCAAACAGCAGCGTGCAGGTGCGCATACAGATTATGGGTCGCTGACAATTTTATTGCCTGAAGCCGGCTCAAGCGGGTTGCAAATTTTTCTAAACGGGGCGTGGATTACTGTGCCGACGCAGAGAGATTGTTTTATCATCAATATTGGGGATTTAATGTCCAGATGGACATCAGATCGATGGGTTTCAACGCTTCACCGTGTGGTGGCACTTCCTGATCAGCCAAGCAGAAAAAGCCTTGCATTTTTCCATCAGCCAAACTGGGATGCCGATATTATCCCGCTTGATAATTCAAATCATTATGCGGTGGTGAAATCCGGACCCTATCTGGTGGAAAAATTCAAAGCATCGACCAGTTAAAAACAAAAATAGGTTTATCCACTGGAGCGGAGCAGAGGCCGCGTCAGGCATGTGGGTCCGCCTTCGCAGCCGATACAAAGAGCATCGCCTTGGAACACCTGAACATTTATTCCGTTACGAACCAGCGCTGAGTGAGTCTGTGGCAGGCTGTCCAGCATGATGCATTCGCCCGGTGCTGTGGCCAAGATGTTTGTGCTCAGTGTATTGCTGGATAAAAATTCCGCATATGGCGCTTCAATCATTGAAAACCCCTTATTTTCCAGCAATTCAAATAAACCGACCGGCAAAAGTGGCAGGCACACCAGGGCGGAATATGTGTCCACAAGACTAAGCAGAGACATCAAATGAAGGCAGGCAGCTTTTCCTGAAAAAACTGGAAGATCAAAGACATGAACATCGACCCCTAAAGGTATCACGATGTCTCTTAACTGCTCAACTCCGGCCTGGTTCGTGCGAAAGCCTCGTCCAATCACCAATGTGCGCTCATCAAGCCATAATGTATCCCCTGCCTCGGCGCGGGCTTGACCGGTAATTTCGCCGATCACTGGAATATTATGGGCTTTATAAAATTTGAGGTGGATGGCCTCTTCGCCGGACCTTAAAGCTTTGCCTGGTGACATCAGGATCGCGCCTGACATTGTCATCAGCGATGCATCATAGGTAAAGACCGCATCGGCGATACCGCGATCATCCTCTGGCATCCATAACACTTCTGCACCGGATTTTTGGAGCGTCTGCACAAAGTCATTGTGGATGCCGGCAACCTTATCGGGATCAAAAAGGGGCCCGTAGTGCCATTTTTTAGGGTCGGCAGTTGTAAGCGACATGCCCGGTTTCATCACAGCCACCTTTTGCAAAGGGGCTGTCATCGAGGCAACGCCAAACATCACTCGTTGCCCTGCACGCGGGCCAGAAAATCAGCGTCCTGATCGCAAAGGTGCAAAGCATCCTTCGTTGTCAACGCAGTGCAAAATTCGCCGTGTAAATTTGCAATTGCCATATTGTGAACTAGATCAGGAGAAAAATAGGTGTCATCGTGGCCAATGCCGTTCATGGCGGCGCAGGCATCATGTACGAGATATGTATCAAATCCCATGTTACCCGCCATCCGCACCGTCGTTTCAACACAGACATTTGTGAAAAACCCAACAACGACCAGCCTTTGAATACCTGCTCGGCGTAAATCCAATTCTAACGAGGTCCCAACGAACCCGCTGTTTACATCTTTTTCAACAACGATGTCATGTTCATTTGGCTCCATGCCGTCTAACTGCTGACCGCTTTCAAGGCAGAGTTTTAGAGGCGAATTCTGCTCGCGCGAGTCATGTTTGGTAAACGCAATTTGCCT
This sequence comes from uncultured Paracoccaceae bacterium, assembly GCA_965659715.1. GTDB lineage: Bacteria > Pseudomonadota > Alphaproteobacteria > Rhodobacterales > Rhodobacteraceae > CABZJG01. The sequence continues at coordinate 6,237 of CBFHXE010000069.1, forward strand.
GTCCGAGGTCCTCCATTTTTTTAGTATTGAACGAATATTCGGTTCGGCATCCAAATTATTTCTCTTTCCTTCGGAGCCGCCATAATACTGAGTGTCGTTGACGCCTTTTTGAACATCAATCAAAAGCAGGGCTGTGGATGTATCAAATTTTCGGATCATGGTTTTCCTCAGGCTGTAGTTTTTTATTTAATATATTTAAAACGCCAACATTTTGCAGTCCTTATTAAGACTTACGATATTGGTGGTCCAAGCGTTCCTCTGAAAATCACACTTGTGTTTAGCTCGTGGCTCTCAGGCTTTTTATGATCAATCATGTCAACCAACATTCGGGCCGCCATGTTCCCCATTTTCCGATGTGGAACATGGACAGTCGTCAGCCCAGGTTCAATCACATTAGCCAACTCTATATCATCAAAGCCAGTGATAGAGATGTCCTTCGGTATAGTATAACCAAGCCGTTTTGCACATTTCACAGCGCCGACTGCGAATACATCGTTTCCGCAGATAACCACGGAAGGGGGGGTCTTAGACGACATTAGTTTCTCGAAAGCGGTCTCTCCGTTTTCAATTGAGTAGGGAATTTCAAATAAGTTGAGGTTTCTCGGGTCCAAACCTGATGCTTCCATGACCGATCGGACACCTTCCACCCGATCACGGGCCCGGTCGTTTTCCGATGTTGGAGCGGATATAAAACCAATATTTTCGTGCCCCAGCGCGATGACTTCTTTGGCCAAGGGCGCAATTGCCTTTTTGTTGTCAAATCCAATAGAAATCTGTTTTGCATCTTTCTGGTAATTCCAGGATACCAAAACCGGGACCCCTCTTTTTTCCAAAAAGTCATAAATTTCTGGTGAGCGGTGGTGACCAATTAAAAGAAGTGCATCCGCACCTCGGGCCGTTAAGGCTTTTATTTGCTGTTCTTCTAACTTGTGACAGTATGACGAACTTGCCACCAGTAATGTCATGCCAAGTAGCCCCAGTTCTTCTTGAAAGGCTTGCAAGCCACGGGCAAAAATCGCGTTCTCCATAGATGGTATAATGGCTCCAACCGTGTTTGTTCTTTTTGCGGCGAGCGCGCGCGCGTTAAAATTTGGCGCATATCCCATATTTTGAACGGTTTGTAGAACCCTTTCGCGCGTTTTTTTGCTAAGCTGTTCAGGCGTGTTGAGACAGCGCGATACAGTTGCGGTTGAAACACCCGCTTGGCGCGCAACATCAGCTAAAGTTGGGACTGTCGATCCTTGGGTCATTAACGTTCTCGCAGCCAGCTTAGTGTTAATTGCAGTCACTTTAGCGGTTTCAAAAAAAAACTCAAACACTGATGTAAGCGCTTGCAGAAATAAATGCAAGCACTTACACAATGTCCAGAATCATCTATTAACGAGCTTGTAATGGACATGTCCTTAAACCAATCTGCTTTGAGTTCACGGTTTTCGGTTGCGCCTTTATCGTGGGTTCATTTTGCAATTTGCCGCTTTTGGATGATTATCACCGCACTTGGTTTGAGGTTTGTCACGGCTCCGCTGGGATTAAGCCTTTTTGTTGTTTCTGGGTTGACAGGCAAGTCGATACTTCGCATTTCTGCTAGAGCTACACCGTTCGTGTTTTTCATGCTGTTTGTGGTGATCTTAATCGCATGCATCCCGGCACTGTCGACGACACTTTTGCCAGACTTTTACAAGTAGGAATCTTACATGACGAGAGAATACCTCAAAAAAGCAACCCTGACCTCAACCTCTGATGCTACAGATGTAAGCGCTACTGTTCAGAGTATTCTCAACGATATCGAAACCCGTGGTGATGCTGGTGCGTTAGAATATGCCGCCAAGTTTGACAAATACTCTGGCAATGTAATTTTGACCAAAGAAGAAATCAACGCGGCCGCCGCATTGGTTCCTGAACGTCTAAAGCGCGACATTGATTTTGCTCACGACAATGTGCGCCGTTTTGCAGAAGCGCAAAAAGCGACGTTGAAAGATATTCAAATTGAAGTGGTTCCGGGTTTGATAGCAGGTCAGAAAAGCATCCCTGTTGATGCGGCGGGTTGTTATATTCCTGGGGGTCGTTACAGCCACATCGCAAGTGCTATTATGACCGTTACGACGGCCAAGGTTGCTGGATGTAACCACATCGTTGCCTGTTCTCCTCCGCGCCCGGACGTCGGCATTGCACCTGCAATTATTTATGCTGCGCACGTTTGCGGCGCAGATACAATCATGGCGATGGGCGGTGTGCAGGGAGTGGCGTCCATGACTTTTGGTCTTTTTGGTCTCCCCAAAGCAAATATCTTAGTCGGACCGGGTAATCAGTTTGTTGCCGAGGCAAAGCGGATTTTATTTGGCCGCGTTGGCATTGATATGATTGCGGGTCCTACGGATAGCCTAATCTTGGCAGACAAATCCGCCGATCCAATGGTTGTTGCCGTCGATCTCGTGGGTCAGGCAGAACACGGCTATAATTCGCCAGTATGGCTGGTCACAGATGATCGAGCTCTTGCAGATGAAGTCATGAAACTCGTGCCGGAACTTATCGAGGACTTGCCAGACGTAAACCGCGAAAATGCGACTGCAGCTTGGCGTGACTATGCCGAAGTGATCCTATGTTCGGATCGCGAAGAAATGGCCGCAACATCAGACGAATATGCGCCAGAGCATTTGACCGTTCAAGCTGAAGACCTTGATTGGTGGCTAGAGCGGCTGAATTGCTACGGATCGCTGTTCTTGGGTGAAGAGACCACAGTAGCCTTTGGTGATAAAGCCTCGGGCACAAACCACGTTCTGCCAACGTCAGGCGCAGCATCATATACGGGCGGTCTGTCAGTGCACAAATATATGAAAATTGTGACCTGGCAGCGTGCAACGCGCAGTGGTGCAAAACCAGTAGCCGAGGCAACCGCACGGATCTCGCGCCTTGAAGGGATGGAAGGCCATGCTCGCACAGCGGATATCAGGCTTAAAAAGTACTTCCCGGATGAAGATTTTGATCTAAGTGCAAATGCGTGACCTGAAAGCTATACCGGCACTTTTTGATTTAAGTGGGAAAGTTGCTTGCGTTACCGGTGCAAGTTCGGGCTTAGGGCGGCGTTCGGCGCTTGTCTTGGCAGCTGCTGGTTCAAAAGTGGTATGTGTTGCGCGCCGGCGGGATGCGCTGCTGGAAGTTCAAGCGGCAATGCCAAAGAGCTGTGCCATTGTTAAACATGATTTAGCAGATAGATCTGGCTTCAAATCCCTTTCCAAAAAGGTGGCTGAACCATATGGTGATCCGGATATTATCGTGCATGCTGCAGGTATAAATAACCGTGAACCTGCAGATGAAATCACTCCTGAGGGATGGGATATTACGCTTGACCTGAACTTACGCGCACCGTTTTTTCTTTCGCAGTATCTGGTGCCTTCAATGCAAGCCAAAGGATGGGGTCGCATTATCAATTTTGCGTCCTTGCAAAGCTTCAGAGCCTTCTCAGGCGGGCTTTCGTATGGCACGTCAAAAGGTGGTGTTGCGCAAATGACCAGAGCCATGGCCCAAGCGTGGTCCGCACAGGGCATTAATGCCAATGCGATAGGGCCCGGATTCTTTCGTACCGAACTGACAGCTGCCGTCTTTGCAGATCCCGAACGCTCTGCCCTCAATGCAAGGCAAACTTGCATTGGCAGAAACGGGGAATTAGAAGACATCGACGGGACTGTCCTATTTCTGGCATCGCGGGCATCAGACTATGTCACTGGTCAGGTTCTAATGGTGGACGGGGGGTTCACAGCAAAATGAAGGCATTGGTTTATACAGGTCCGACGCAATTAAAGTATCAAGATGTGGCAGACCCGGTTCAGAACGATGGAACCCAACTGATCCGCATTGATAGCGTGGGCATTTGTGGATCAGATATGCATGCCTTTCTTGGCCATGATGAACGTCGTCCTGCACCCCTTATTTTGGGCCACGAAGCCGCTGGCGTGATTGTGGGCGGACCACGTGACGGCGAACACGTCACCATCAACCCATTGGTTTCTTGTGGCACTTGTCCTGCCTGTTTGGCGGGGCGGGATAATCTTTGCCCGGATCGGCAGATTATTTCCATGCCGCCGCGCCAGGGCGCTTTTGCCGAATGGGTGACGATGCCGGATCAAAATCTGGTAACCGTTCCAAAAGATATACCTTTGGAAAAGGCAGCCTTGGCAGAGCCTATTGCCTGTGGATGGCATGCGGTCAAATTGGCCCTAGCTGCCGTTCGCAATGATCCATCAGAGCTAAAGGTATTGGTCATTGGCGGCGGCGCTATAGGCCTTGGTGCAGCCATAAGCGCCCAAGCTCTTGGGGTTCACAATATCACCATGCTGGAACCAAACGTAGTCCGGCGCGAATATCTTCTAAAAAAGTGTGGGCAAAAAGTTCTATCACCTGATGCCCTAGAGAGCGGGTCGGATTTTGACATTGTTGTTGATGGAGTAGGCTATGAGGCAACCCGAGAAATGGCCAGCGCTCAAGTTAAACCGGGCGGTGTGATTGCACATATAGGTCTGGGATCAGCCATTGGAGGTCTCGATATTCGCCGTATGACGCTGCAAGAAGTTACCTTTATCGGAACCTACACCTATACCGTACAGGATTTCCGTGAAACCGCCCAAGCGATTTTTGATGGCAGTCTTGGTGATTTGGACTGGACAGAAACGCGCTCTTTGGTTGACGGCAAAACAGCCTTTGACGATATTCGGAGCGGTTCAGTCATGGCGCCTAAAATTATTCTCAAACCCTGATGTAATCTCTACCAAGCCGTGCTATGCGCAATTTGCTTTTTCTAGAGCGGAGTTTTCGATGACCGATTTCGTGCGGATGACTATATCCGAAGCAGAACAACTGATTTGTAGCGCCTTAAAAGGTTCGGGCGCGGCGACAGAAGTTGCAATGTCTGTTGCAAAGGCATTGGCTGCTGCTGAATCCGAGGGGCAGGTTGGTCACGGGTTTTCCCGTCTCGAAGATTATGCCGCTCAATTGAGAAGTAGGAAAATTAATCCCACAGCCGAAATTCAAGTGCAAACCCCTTTTCCCGCCAGTATTTCTATCGATGCAGATTGCGGATTTGCCTACCCCGCTTTGGACGAAGCGATTGAGCGCGGGGCAGAGGCAGCGCATTTTTACGGCATTGCCAGCATGTCGATTTTCAATTCCCATCATTGTGGTGCCTTGTCGATACAAGTGGAAAAACTGGCCTTAAAGGGCCTGATCGGGATGATGGTTGCCAATACGCCGAAAGCCATAGCCCCATGGGGTGCTGCAGAAGCACAGTTCGGGACCAACCCAATTGCTTTTGCAGTCCCACGTGCGGGCGCGCCTGCTTTGGTGATGGACCTGTCCCTTTCAAAAGTGGCTCGGGGCAAAGTTATGAACGCAAACAAAAGCGGTCAGCCAATTCCTGAGGGTTGGGCGTTAGACAGTGCTGGAAACCCGACAACAGACCCTGCTGCAGCGCTGCAAGGGACAATGGTTCCCATTGGCGAAGCCAAGGGCACGGCGCTGGCGTTAATGGTTGAAACTCTGGCTGCGGTTCATACGGGCAGTGCGCTTAGCAGCGCAGCAGGATCGTTTTTCAATGCGGATGGGCCGCCGCCGCGGGTCGGTCAATTTCTGTTAGCGATCAAGCCGGGGCAGCAAGCCGATGGCGAAGGGTTTGCCGGCCGCTTTGAGCAACTGCTTGGGGAAATCAATGCGGCAGAAGGCGCACGGCTTCCCGGTCAGCGGCGACTAAAGGCGCGTGAAGCCGCGCAGTCCGAGGGTTTGGCGGTTCCTTCAACATATGTGGATGTTGCCCGGCGCCTTGCATAGACTCACTCTATAATCTCGGGTAGTTTTTCATCACAAGCTTTGGGCAGTTTAACACTGAAATTTGTAGAGGTCTCTGGATTAAAGGCCGGCCATTTCGCAGATAACGGTCCATTGCTGGCGCGTTACCGGTTGTACGGATAACCTTGAATTTTTAATCAAAACCATATCAGCCAAATCACGTCTTAATTTAATTTGTGCGAGGCTGACCGGCTTCAGCACTGATTTTACCGCTTTGATATCTACGCATTCCCAGCGAGGGTCATCCGTGGTACTGTCGGGGTGCGCTAATGCAATAACTTCGACAATTCCAACGACAGATTTTTCCTTCAATGAATGATAGAAAAAACCCTGATCCCCGACTTGCATTTGCCGCATAAAATTGCGGGCTTGATAATTTCGAACGCCATCCCATTCTTCACCAAGGCTACCTTTAGCCAGCTGATCATCCCAACTCCAAGTGTTAGGTTCAGATTTGAATAGCCAGTATTGCATTGCTTAAATCACTTTATTCCACCGCATCAAGTGAACACTTTCGAATAGGCCGGCTTTGGCATAGGGGTCGTTTTGCGCCCAGTTTTGTGCGTCGGAAAAGCGATCCACCTGCAGCACGATCAAAGACCCAATCATTTCCCCGTTTTCATTCAAGAAAGGACCAGCTTGAGCCACCTTGCCAGAGTTTTTGATATATTCTAGGTGAGCAGCCCTATTCTTTGTCCTTACATCCAGATGATTGGCTTTGTCGTGGGCGATAAGAGCAACGAGCATTTATTCTTCCTTTTGTGGTCGCGACATTAACATACGGGTTGCCTGAGCGACGTCAATTCGGCCAGACACTAAATCATCTACGGCTTTGGTGATCGGCATATCTAACCCCAATTTTTGAGACAGTTTTATGGCTGCCTGAGCTGTTGATTTACCTTCAACAGTTTGTGTCTCATCCTGTTGATGACAACTGCCCAGCGCATGTCCAAACCGATAATTTCTTGATCCTTCCGACATACATGTCAGGCTTAAATCACCGAGGCCGGACAAACCTGCAAGAGTTTCAGGATTCGCGCCAAGTGCCAGTGCCATCCGGCATATTTCTGAATAGCCTCGGGTCATTAATGCCGCGCGTGCACTATCCCCAAGCCCAGCGCCAATAGCAATACCGCAGGCAATCGCTATGACATTTTTTAGCGCGCCTCCCAACTCGGCGCCGGTCACATCTTCGCTCCGGTAAATCCGCTATGCATCGGTTGCAATATCATGTTGAATAGTTTTGCCAACTTCAGTTGATCTACATGCAAGCGTCAGGGCCGTTGGCAATCCTTTTG
>CBFHXE010000070.1:0-13132 GCA_965659715.1 uncultured Paracoccaceae bacterium
TGAGTGTGATCGCCGCAAAGCCGTCTGATTGATCCACTAGGGCGGCGGTTTTGGCCAGGGCCGGATGCGGTTTTGGACCGATCAAAAGATAGTGCGCCCCATACCACAAGCAGCGCGCCGAGGCTTTTCCTGTTGCCCTTTGCGTGGCTGGAAGCGCCAGTCCGTGGTGGGTTTTCAGGGCAGAGGAAAGCGCTTTTTGCTGATCTGTGCGGCAGGCCAGCGCGGTAAGTGCCGGAAAGCTCATTTCCGCCACCGATACCGAGCCTATGGTCAGTGGCAAAAGCCCATCACAGGCTGATTTTGCAGTCAGGCTAAGCACGCGTGCGCCCTCCTTCTGGATCAAAGGCCACGGGGTCGATCACTTCGCATAAAGTTTCAATCTGGCGCATATGATCCACCATTTTGATGGTTTCACCAATCCGCTCAGGGCCATTTTTCAAAAAGCCCAAGCCCAGATAATGCCCCAAGGTCGGGGAAAATGCCACCGATGTGATGTATCCCTGATCATGGGCGCTAACAGCCGCATCGCCGGGTGCAAAAAGATGCGCGCCGGCCGTCAGCTGTTTAACTGCGCCCACAGGTTTTAAGCCCACGAGCCGCTCGCGCTCTGGATCCCGCAGACCCGGGCGCTGCGCCGCGGCTTTGCCGATACAGTCTTTTTGGCTGCTGAGCATTTGCGGCATACCCAGATCAAAGGCTGAGATCCGGCCATGGATTTCAGCATGGGTGATAAAGCCTTTTTCGATGCGCAAGACATTAAGCGCCTCCATGCCGTAGGCGCCGCCGCCCATTTCCTCGGCCCGCGCCAGCAAAATGCGAAACAGGCTATCACCATAGCGCGCGGGCACCGCAAGCTCGTAGCCAAGCTCGCCGCTAAAGGATATTCGGAACAGACGGGCCTCGACGCCCATCACTTTGACGGTGCCGCAACTCATGAACGGCCAGCTTTTCGGATCTAGTGGCGCATCGAGCAGCCCGTCGATCAGCGCTTTGGCATCCGGGCCAGCAATGGCAAATTGCGCCCAGTGCTCGGTGACGGACATCAGGTTGATATCCCAGCTTGGATGCAAGCCTTGATGCACAAATTCAAGATGCCGCATCACATCGCCTGCGGCAGCCGTGGTGGTGGTCATCACATAATGTTCTGGGCCAAGCCGCGCCGTGGTTCCGTCATCCATCACAAAGCCGTCTTCGCGCAGCATCAACCCATAGCGCACGCGGCCCTCTTTCAGCGTTGAAAACCGGTTTGTGTAAACAAGATCAAGCAGCTTACCCGCATCCGGCCCTTGAATGTCTATTTTGCCCAGCGTCGAGACATCGCAGACCCCAACCGAGCTGCGCACCATCGCAACCTCACGGTCGCATGATTGCCGCCATGTGGTTTCGCCGGGCTGCGGAAAATAGCTTGGCCGATACCAAAGCCCGGCCTCAATCAGCGGCGCGCCGCGCTCCTCAATGGCTTTTTGCGCCGCGCTGATCCGCTCTGGGGCAAAGCCTTTGCCGGCGCCAGATGCGCCCATGGCCGCAATGGCTACCGGCGTGTAAGGCGGGCGAAACGTGGTGGTGCCTGTGCCGGCAATACTTTGGCCGGTGGCATCTGCCAAAATCGCCAAGGCTGCTACATTTGAATTTTTTCCCTGATCAGGGGCCATGCCTTGGGTGGTGTAGCGTTTCATATGCTCGACCGAGGCGTAATTTTCCTGCACCGATTGCACAATATCCTTGGTGGTCACATCATTTTGAAAATCCAGCCAGGCACGGGCTTTTCCAGGCACCGACCAGAGCGCCGTGATCGCATATGCTTCATCTTCGGCCTTCGGCAGGCTTATTTTTTTGGGTGTTTTTCCAAGATCTTTTATAGCCTGTTCAGCCATTTTTGCGCCCGAGCGCAGGCAGGCTTGGGTTGACATCTCTCCATTGGCCGAACCAGCATAAAGCATCCCCGGCACTGCGTCCTTGGCCGGCAGAAACGCCTGAAGGCCATCCTCCCAAACCGGACGGCCGCCCATGTGGCAGCTGAGGTGCACCGTGGGGTTCCATCCGCCGCTCATGGCCAAACAATCCGCCGCCAGCTTTGTCTCGCCGCCCGCGTGGCGCAGGGTAACCCCGTCCAGCCCGCGCCGTCCGGTGGTGTTGCAAATCTGGGCATTGGTGTAGATCGGAAAATCGCCTGTGACTGCCGCGCTTTCGCGGGCCTCGACATAGGCGGCAATCTGCACGCCGGCGGCGGCAAGGTCCTTTGCCGTGCGCGCGGCATTATCATTGTTGCCAAAGAAAACCACAGCCTTGCCGGGCGCGACCCCGTAGCGGTTCACATAGCTGCGCACCGCCGAGGCCATCATGACACCGGGCCGGTCATTATTGGCAAAGGCAATGCCGCGTTCAAGCGCGCCGGCTGCCAAAATCGAGCGGCGGCAAACGATCCGCCAAAAGCAGGCTTCGGGCAGATCGCCTTGCCCAGAAGGCAAATGCTGCGCGACCCGCTCGAGCGCGGCAAACGTGCCCTGATCATAGGCGCCGGTCACCGTGGTGCGCGGCATAAGACGCACATTTGGCATCTCTTTCAGCTCTGCTGTGACCTGCGCTGCCCAATCTGCCCCGCCAACGCCGCCAATGTCATAGGTTTCACTGTTCAAGCGGCCGCCAAAGCGGCTGTCTTCATCGGCAAGGATTACTTCAAGCCCCGAGCGCGCGGCATTGAGCGCAGCCATCAACCCCGCCGGACCGGCGCCGATCGCCAAAAGATCGCAAAACGCAAAAGCTTGCTCATAACGGCCTTTGTCCGGCGCACCGTCCAAAGCCCCAAGCCCGGCAGCACGGCGGATCAACGGCTCATATACCCGTTCCCAAAAGGCTTTCGGCCACATAAAGGTTTTGTAATAAAAACCGGCCGATATAAAAGGCGCGGCCAGATCATTTATAGACAGAAGATCATAATTCAGGCTGGGCCAGCGGTTTTGGCTTTGTGCTTCAAGCCCGCCGTAAAGCTCTTGCTGGGTGGCGCGGATATTGGGGTTTTGGCTTTGGCCCCGGCGCAGGGTGACCAAAGCGTTCGGTTCTTCACTGCCCGCGGTTAGGACCCCGCGCGGGCGGTGGTATTTAAAGGACCGGCCGATCAGACGCACATCATTGGCCAGCAGCGCCGAGGCCAAAGTGTCCCCGGCAAATCCGCTATAGCTGACCCCGTCAAAGCTAAACTTCAACGCACGGCTGCGATCAATTTGACCTGCGCTTTTCACTCTCATGCGCTATCACCCTTGATCTTGGGACGCGCAAGCGCCAACTCGGCGCCAAGCACTTCATGGGTTACAGTATTGCGGCGCACCATAAGCCAGCGGCCGCAGCCTGCCTCATGGTACCACAAATCGCGGGTTTCGCCGGCTGGATTATCGCGAATATGCAAATAGTCATCCCATGCGGTATCATCGGCATCAGCCTCAGGGCGCTCTAAAGCGGAAGCGGCGCCTTGAAAATAAAACTCGCGCCGATCACGGGGTCCGCAATTGGGACAGGGAATTCTCATGCCGTCCTCCATTTTGCATCAGGGCGCCGCGCTGCCGTTTGGCCGAGATATCCAAGCGTTTTAATCATAGCGTCCTCAATGCAGATTATGCTGCGATCCGGTGCCTTCTTCGTCCATCAACCCGTATCCGGATTGAAAGCGGTCCAGCCGGAATTTTGCAGCGGGTTCATGATATTTGTCGGTGGCCAGTAAATGAGCAAAACTGTAGCCCGACCCGGGAACAGCCTTGAACCCGCCATAGCACCAGCCACAATTCAAATAGAGCCCGTCGATATGGGTTTTATCAATCACCGGGCTGCCATCGGGCGACATATCCATAATCCCGCCCCATGAGCGCAGCACTTTTGCCTTGCCGATCATCGGCATCAAGGCCATTGCAGCCTCCATCACATGCTCTTTCATCGGCAAATTGCCCCGCGATGCATATGAGGCATAATAGTCGAGGTTTCCGCCAAAAACGAGCCCGCCTTTATCCGACTGGCTGATATAATAATGCCCCATGCCAAAGCTCACCACATGGTCAATGCAAGGCTTTAGCCCTTCGGTGACGAACGCCTGCAAGATATGGCTTTCGATCGGCAACCGCATGCCGGCCATAGCGGCCACCTGACTTGAGCGGCCCGCCACAACAATCGCAACTTTTTTAGCGCGGATCGCACCGCGCGTGGTTTGCACGCCCCGCACCACACCATTTTCGATATCTATGCCGGTTACTTCACAGTTTTGAATAAGATCAACGCCCCGGCTATCAGCACCGCGCGCATAGCCCCAAGCGACAGCATCATGGCGCGCTGTGCCAGCGCGGCGCTGTAGTATGCCGCCATAAATTGGAAACCGAGCATTATCGTAATTTAGATAGGGCAACATTTTGCGCAGATCGGCCTGGCTCAGCATTTCTGCATCATCGCCGCGGTTGATCATCGCATTTGCCCGCCGGACCGCGGCATCACGCTGCCCATCAGAATGGAAAAGCGCGATTTGGCCGCGCTGCGAATGCATCACGTTAAAATTAAGGTCGGGTTCCAGTCCCTCCCAGAGTTTGAGTGAATGGCTATAAAATTCCGAATTTCCGGGCAGCATGTAGTTGGCGCGCACAATGGTGGTGTTGCGGCCTATATTACCACCGCCAAGATAGCCTTTTTCCAAAACGGCAACATTGGTTATCCCGTGGTTTTTTGCCAGATAATAGGCCGTCGACAGCCCATGACCACCGCCGCCGATGATCACCACATCATAGCTTGAGTTTGGATTAGGGTTGCCCCAGTGCGGTGTCCAATCGGTATTGCCCGATAGCCCTTTCTTGAGCACTTCCCAAGCCGAAAACCGTGTCATAAGCCACCCTTTTCATCGCAACGCTGCTTGCCTATCCCGGCATCGGGGTTTGGCCGACCAGCACATATGCAAATTTATCTGCGTCTATATTACCACCACACAGAATAACGCCAATACGTTTATTGGCCATTTTATCCCGCTCGCTCATCAAACCGGCCAAGGCGGCCGCACCGGCGCCTTCGGCGACATTATGGGTTGCGCGAAACAACACCCGCATCGCTTCAGCGATCAAATCATCGCTCACTTCGATAACGCGCTCAGCGCCTTGGCGGATCGCCTCTAACGCCTCGGGGTGCGGGGTGCGAACCGCAATCCCTTCGGCAAAACTATTCGCGGCATTGGTCGAAACCGGTTTTCCGGCCTCGACCGATAGCCGGTAAGTATTGGCGCGCTCAGAGACCACGCCGATCACTTGGGTTTTCAGCCCCAAAAGATCACGTGCCGCCATCACGCCGCAAATGCCAGAGCCCAGACCAATGGGCACATAGACAGCGTCTAGCGCGCCGGCGGCTGAAAACAGTTCATGGGCATAGGTGCTTACCCCTTGGACAAGAGCGCGGTGAAAGGAGGGGACCATATGCAGATCACGGGCTTTTGCCAGATTTTCAGCTTTGGCTTTGGCAGCGTCAAAATCATGGCCCACTTCAATCAGTTCGGTGCCCAGCGCCCGCATGGCTGCATTTTTATCCTGAGCGTTGTTGGTCGGCACCACCACCACCGAAGCAATATCATGCCGCGCCGCTGCGTAGGGGATCGACTGGCCGTGATTTCCGGTTGACGCGGTAATGACGCCATTGGTGTGACCTGATTTTACACGGCTGTGCATATAGACCAACCCGCCGCGTATCTTGAACGCCCCGAGCGGGGTATGATTTTCATGCTTGAGCCATAGCTCACAGCCCATCTCATTGGCCAGAACCGGCCAGACATGCTGTAAGGTCGGGTTGAGATTTTGGTACACGACCTTTTGAGCCTGTTCAAACTCTGCCTGTGTTACAAATCCAGACATAGCGCTGTTCCATTCCTTCTTTTTATCCCGCCGGTTACAGACCCTTGGTTTGGTAACTGGCCGCAACCTTGCCAATAGACACCAGATAGGCAGCGGTGCGTAGATCGGTGACATCTTCGCGTCCATGCCAGGTTTCGCGCATCGCTTGGAAAGATGATCTCATGGTATCATCAAGGCCTGAACGCACCAGTTCCAATTCGCCAGCGCCGCGCAAATAGCGCTGTTTGAAACCTGGTGACAGGCTCCAGCTATCACCCATGGCCTGAGACAGGTTTTCAAATTCGCGGACGACCAATTCTTGACGGGCCTCTTCCTGACGGCGCTGCATCCGGCCAAAACGAATATGGCTAAGGTTTTTGACCCACTCAAAATAGGACACCGTCACACCGCCAGCATTGGCATACATGTCGGGAATAATCACACAGCCTTTTTCGCGCAAAATATCATCTGCACCTGCGGTTATCGGCCCGTTCGCCGCCTCAATAATCAGCGGTGCTTTCACCTTTGCTGCATTGTCAAGATTGATCACACCTTCCAGCGCCGCTGGGATCAAAATATCGCAATCCTGCTCCAGCACCGCCGCGCCATCAGCCACAAAGGTTGCATCGGGATAACCGGTAATTCCGCCGTATTCGGCAATCCAGTTGCGCACAGCCTCAACATCCAGACCGCTGTCACTGACCAGCGCCCCATCGCGCTCGATAATGCCGGTGATGCGCGCACCATCTTCTTCTTGCAGAAACTTGGCAGCATGATAGCCCACATTGCCAAGGCCCTGCACCACCACCCGTTTTCCGTCAAGTGTTCCCGAAAGACCGGCTTTGGCTATATCTTTTGGTTCGCGGAAAAATTCTTGCAGCGCATATTGAACGCCGCGGCCGGTGGCCTCGACCCGCCCGGCAATCCCGCCGGCATTCAGCGGCTTTCCGGTCACACAGGCGCTCGCATTGATATCGGTGGTGTTCATGCGGGCAAATTGATCCGCAATCCATGCCATTTCACGTTCCCCGGTGCCCATATCAGGCGCAGGCACATTCTGGCTTGGATTGATTAGATCGCGCTTGATAAGCTCATAAGCAAAGCGCCGTGTGATGAGTTCAAGCTCATGTTCTTCGTATTCGCGCGGATTGATGCATAGCCCACCTTTTGACCCGCCAAACGGCGCCTCAACCAACGCGCATTTATAGGTCATCAACGCGGCCAAGGCTTCTACCTCATCCTGATTGACAGCCTCGGCATAACGGATACCGCCTTTGACCGGTTCCATATGCTCGGAATGCACCGCACGATATCCGGTAAAGGTTTGGATCTGGCCTCTTAGCCGCACCCCGAACCGAACTGTATAAGTGGCATTACACACCCTAATTTTTTGCTCCAACCCCGGCGGTAAATCCATCAACCGCACAGCGCGGTTGAACATCAAATCCACACCTTCTCTAAAACTTGGCTCATTGGCAGGTGACATTGGTTTTCTCCGTTTGGAACAAGTGTCTGTGCAAGGCATTTGATAAATACTGCCCGCGCACTGCAGTGCGACTCACCACAAGTTAGATCACATTTTTTGCAACAGGGTTAAAAAATATGCATTTATATTCAATTAACACATTGCTTTGCCAAGATTTTGACCATTTGCCCCCAAATTATGGGTCACCGAGGGCTTACAGACCCGCTATTTTGACTTCATAGCCCGGCTCTTCTGGTTCATCATCAACCATTTCGGCCGGAAAGCCCGGTGCTTGGATGCTAAGGCCAGTTGCTTCTTCGAGCCGCTTGATAATATTTGGCGAAAGTTCGCGTGGTCCAAAGCGGGCTATTCCATCCTGAAAAATCTCGATCAGCAACGGGTTCAATTCAAGCGGCACTTCCGCGCGATCTGCGACCTCTTGAAACAGACCAATATCTTTGGCCACCAAATCCATTGTAAAGGATATGTCCCGGCTGCCATTTAGGATCACTTGGCTTTCGGTTTCATGCACAAAAGAGGTGCCAGAAGAGATTTTCAACGCTTCATAAGCCACATTAAGGTTCATCCCCGCAGCTTTGGCAACCGTCAGAGCTTCGGCGCAGGATATCAAATTGGCGGTGGCCATAAAGTTTGTAATAACTTTCAGAACACTGGCCGAACCCAATTCCCCCGTATGCAAAATACGCCGCCCCATTTTTGTCAGCAGCGGCAAAATTCGTTCAAATGTATCACGCGCACAGCCGGCAAAAATGCTGATATTGCCGGTATCAGCCCGGTGGCATCCGCCAGACACCGGACAATCGACCGCAGCGCCGCCGGCAGCAATAACCGCTGCGCCCAGGCGCTTGACCTCGGCCTCATCCGTGGTCGACATCTCAAGCCAGATTTTGCCCGCCGTCACTTGCGGCAACATCTCATCCATCACCGCAGCTGAGGCAGCCGGGCTAGGCAAACAGGTGATCACCAGATCACAGCTTTGCATCAATTGAGAGGCCGATCCGCCGGCAACGGCGCCGCGATCAACAAAATTGGCGACCAACTCTGGGTTTAGATCGTGCACTGCCAACTCGGTGCCATTTCTAAGCAAACTTCCCGAAAGCTTACCGCCCACATTCCCAAGACCAATGAAACCAACGCGCATTTTTCAATTCCTATGTTATTTTTTGAAAACTTGGCACAGCTTTTCCAATGCATCCTGCCCGATTGCGACATAACAAAACCGAGTTGGCCACCAAAAGGCTGATCCAAAACATAGCAGTAGAAGGCTGCATAGCCCGCGCGTCAGGCCAACAAACTATACCGTTTATATTTTGCACATCATTTGCGTTTAAGAATGAGCCCCTGCGCCAACCAGCTGGCAGGCCATGGTTTGGTATCTTTCGATCAAGGCCTCTTGGGTCAACCGCCCATCAGGCCGGTACCATGTGCTCACCTCTTTGAGCATTCCAATAATGGCCAAAGTCACAATTTTGCTATCGGCAACCTCAAACTCGCCGGTTTGCATGCCTTTTTTAATAATGGCCTCTAAGGCGTCTTCATAGCTTTTGCGCATCTTTTCGAGATGATCAAAGTTTTCTGCCGTAAGGTTGCGCAATTCCATATAGGCTATAAAGACCGCTTCGGACCTTGGCAGATGATAGCGCAAATGGCAGTCGACAAATGCCAGAAGACCTTGCAAAGCAGTGCTGTTTTCCGGCCCTTGGTGTATTTTCCACGCGGCCAGCAAGCCGCTCATATGCTCTTGCATCAACGTAAATAAAAGCGACTGCTTATCTGGGGTGTAATTGTAAAGTGCGCCAACCTGCACGCCAACCTCAGCTGCGATCTGGCGCATCGAGACCGCCGCATAACCATATTGGGCAAACAGACGCTGGGCCGCTTGTGTCACCCTTGGTCCGGTTTTTTGTGAATGTGATCCCGTCGTGCGTGCCATGGGCCTATACTATATGAACACACGTTCAGATAAAAGTATCCTCTGCGTTGGTTTAATTGGTCGTATTTTACTGACGACCGTTGCACAAAAGCTGTGAACTCGCTACATCGCGGTAAACATGGCTGGTAGCAACGGAGGCTTTGATGACGCACCCTTTACGTCTGGGGATAGCAGGACTGGGAACCGTAGGCATCGGCGTGGTGAAAATCATCCGCCAGAAAGCGTCACTGTTAGAGCAGCGAACCGGACAGCCGATTACAATAAGCGCCATCTCTGCGCGCAGCCGCGACAAAGATCGGGGCGTGCCGCTGGAAGGGTATGCGTGGGAAAGCGATCCTGTCGCTTTGGCCCAGCGCGATGATGTGGATGTATTTGTCGAACTTATGGGCGGCCACGATGGGCCTGCAAAGGCCGCAACCGAAGCGGCTCTGGCCGCCGGCAAAGATGTTGTAACCGCCAATAAAGCCTTGCTCGCCCACCATGGCCATGCGCTGGCCATGAAAGCAGAAAGCGCCAATTCGGTTTTGCGATTTGAAGCAGCAGTGGCAGGCGGCATCCCGGTGATTAAATCCCTGACCGAAGCTTTGGCCGGCAATGAGGTCACGCGCGTCATGGGAGTGATGAACGGAACCTGTAATTATATCCTTACCCGGATGCAGGCCAGCGGGCTAAGCTATGACGAAGTCTTTGCCGAAGCTGACGGGCTTGGCTATTTGGAAGCCGACCCAAACTTGGATGTGGGCGGGATCGACGCAGCGCATAAACTTGCGCTGCTGTCCTCAATCGCTTTTGCATCGCAAGTGAATTTTGATGCGGTTGAAACCGAAGGCATCGGGTCGATTTCAATTGATGACATTCACCGAGCCGCTGATATGGGCTTCCGGATCAAGCTGCTTGGCGTGGCCCAAATGACCGGCCGCGGATTAGAGCAGCGCATGTCGCCCTGTCTGGTACCGGCCAATTCGCCGCTCGGACAACTTGAAGGCGGCACCAATATGGTGGTGCTCGAAGGCGACAATGTGGGCCAAATTGTATTGCGGGGCGCAGGCGCAGGCGAAGGCCCAACCGCCAGTGCAGTGCTGTCGGATATAGCAGATATCGCCCGCGGCACGCGGATCAGCACCTTTGGTCAACCTGCAACACAACTCACACAGCCCGCCACTTCAAAATCGCAAACACCAGCACCCTATTATTTGCGAATGCACCTTTTGGACAAACCCGGCGCTTTGGCTAAAGTTGCAGCTGTTCTGGGCGAATGGGGGGTGTCAATTGACCGGATGCGGCAATATGGCCACGCAGATGAAAACGCGCCGGTGCTGATCGTGACCCATAAGGCCCAGCGCAAAGATCTTGACGGCGCCTTGGCTGCATTGCCCGAAACAGGTGTATTGCAAGGAACCCCAGTGGCTCTGCGCATCGAAGAGGTCTAACTTTGGAAATATATATTTACCATTTTAAGGAATTAAATCATGTTATCAGCTAAAGTCGATTTCAGTGACCGGATGTTATCTTTAGGATTGGCGCGCGTGTCCGAAGCCGCCGCGATTGCCTCGGCTGATTTGATTGGCCGAGGGGATGAAAAGGCTGCCGATCAGGCGGCCGTCAATGCGATGCGCGAGCAGTTAAATATGCTTGATATCGCCGGCGTTGTTGTGATCGGTGAAGGCGAGCGCGACGAAGCTCCGATGCTTTTTATCGGTGAAGAAGTTGGCACCGGAAATGGACCGGGCGTGGATATCGCACTCGACCCGCTAGAAGGCACAACGCTGACCGCCAAAGACATGCCCAATGCCCTCACCGTGATTGCCATGGGCCCGCGTGGCTCAATGCTGCACGCGCCGGATGTCTATATGGAAAAACTTGCCATTGGGCCAGGTTTTGCACCTGATACTGTCACTTTGGACATGACCCCAAGCCAACGGGTTGAAGCTTTGGCCAAAGCCAAGAACTGCGGCCCCGAAAATATAACCGTATGCATTCTTGAACGCCCACGCCATGAAGACATGATTGAAGAAGTACGCGCCACGGGCGCATCAATCCGGCTGATCACAGATGGCGATGTGGCCGGGGTGATGCATTGCGCGGAGCCGCAAATCACCGGAATTGACATGTATATGGGGGCTGGCGGCGCCCCAGAAGGTGTGCTGGCAGCCGCAGCGCTTAAATGTATGGGCGGGCAGATTTACGGCCGGCTCCTGTTTCGCCACAGCGATGAAAAAGGCCGCGCAACAAAAGCCGGGATTACAGATTTCGACCGGGTTTATACCCGCGATGATATGGTCACCCAAGACGTGATTTTCGCCGCCACGGGCGTGACCGGCGGCTCGCTGCTGCCCGGGATCAAACGCGAGGTTGGGTTTTTGACGACAGAAACCATCTTGATGCGCTCAAAAACCGGATCGGTCCGGCGCATGCGCTACCGCAACCCGACCCAAAGACCGGCATAACCCAAAAAGGCCTGTGGCTCAGAGCCACTGGTAATCGGAGGGATATTGGACTTTCTAGGTGTATCTACATCCCTAACCGGGCGCAGGTGGGTCGGCCCCTCGGCGGCGCTTTTGCGCAGAACTGAAGCGATGACCCAGAGCACCGCTTTGCCGCAAGCGCTGTGTGCAACGCTGTCGCGTCTTGGTGTGCCGAGCGATGAAGCCGGCGCCTATCTGAGCCCGCAGTTGCGAAACCTGATGCCTGACCCACATGATCTTCGCGATATGAGTAAAGCCAGTGCGCGGCTTATCGCAGCGGTCAACAGTGGGGAAAAAATTGCCATTTTTGCAGATTATGATGTTGACGGTGCAACTTCGGCGGCGCTCCTTTGCCTTTGGCTTCGCCATTTTGGCTGCACCCCCACGCTCTATGTTCCAGACCGGATTGATGAAGGCTATGGCCCCAACATCGTCGCCATGCAAAAGCTGGCGGCCGCCCATAGCCTCATCATCTGCGTGGATTGCGGAACCCTAAGCCATGCGCCCATAGAGGCGGCAAAACCGGCCGATGTGATTGTGCTTGATCACCATCTGGGGGCCGAAACTCTGCCCGACTGTTTGGCAGTTGTTAATCCTAACCGGCAGGATGAAACCGCCGATCTTGGCCATCTGTGCGCTGCTGCGGTGGTGTTTTTATGCCTTGTTGAGTGCCGACGGCAACTGCGCAGTGCCGGTAAGGATGGGCCCGATTTGATGTCCATGCTGGATTTGGTGGCATTGGCCACTGTGGCCGATGTTGCCCCGCTGGTCGGTGTCAATCGGGCCTTTGTGCACCAAGGGCTTAAGGTAATGGCGCAGCGGGCCCGCCCGGGTTTGGTGGCGCTTGCAGATTGCGCGCACATTGACAGCACCCCAAGCAGTTATCACTTGGGCTATGTGCTTGGACCGCGGATCAATGCCGGCGGGCGTATCGGGCAGGCCGATCTTGGCGTGCGCCTGCTCACCGCAACCCACCTAAGTGAAGCGCAGCCGCTGGCTGAGCATTTGGATCAGTTAAATGTTGAGCGCCGCGCCATAGAAAACCAAGTTCAAAGCGTCGCCCTTGAGCAAGCCGCCGAACGCGGCTTTGATCAGCCCTTGGTTTGGGCCGCAGGTGACGGCTGGCATCCCGGTGTTGTTGGCATTGTTGCCGCTCGGCTCAAAGAAGCCAGCAACCGGCCAGCCATTGTGATCGGTTTTGACGGGGAGGCCGGGAAAGGCTCGGGCCGTTCTGTTAGCGGGATCGACCTTGGCGTTCAAATCCAGAGACTGGCGACCGAAGGCCTTTTGCAAAAAGGCGGCGGCCATAAAATGGCGGCTGGTTTGTCCTTGTCGCGTGATCAGCTAGAACCGGCAATGGCACGTCTTGCGCAGCTGCTTAAAGCGCAGGGCAGCGATGCGGTTG
>CBFHXE010000071.1:0-13025 GCA_965659715.1 uncultured Paracoccaceae bacterium
ATCCTTTAGTCACTGCGCCCATGGCCGTCATATTCGAAAATGTCAGCCAAAGCGTTTGGATCGGCGTTTTGCATGTTGATACCAATGTCGCCGGATGCATCACTACTGTGCGACCAATGCGTCAGCACACCACAGATTTGGCAGCGGTGGAAAACAATCATCCAATCACCCCAGATATATGCATCTGTCGTCCCTGATACGGTGATGCGGTTTGCTGGGTAATAGGACCACAGCGCTCCATAGCGCCTACAGATCGAGCAACTGCATCGATTTAATTTGCGCGGCAGTTCAGGCAATAAAACCGAAACCTGACCGCAATGGCACTGGATGTTCTTCAGCTATTATCCAGGATGGATTTGCAGCTGCGGCTGGCAAAAAATAACATGCCAGGCTGCTCCTTGCTTATAGCATCCGTGAAAGTGGCGATGACCCATAATTTAAATTTATCATCTGCAATCTATTTCTCTACTTTTCCCCCTAGCTTTACGTTTTAGGCCTACCGCCGAGGTTATTTTCATATATGTGTCGGTATTAGTGTACTTTTCGAATGCCACAATGACTCAGCCTTCAACGCGAAATATTATAGTTACTCTGACGTTATTAACGGCCGTCCCGTTAATGTCGCTCAATATGTTCATGCCATCCTTGGGTATCATGGCACAGGATTTCAACGTTGGCTATGATACTATGGCCATCGCTGTCTCTGGCTATCTTGTATTCACCGCAGTGCTTCAACTTCTGGCTGGTCCGGTGGCTGATAGGTTTGGCCGACGACCAGTTTTATTGGTAAGTCTCGGACTTTTCGCTGCGGCCTCTGTTGGATGCGCTCTGGCCGAGACTTTTAACAGCTTTCTGTTTTTTAGGATTTTGCAGGGTGCGGTGATCACCGCATCCGTGCTGTCGCGCGCTATTGTAAGTGATGTCGCCGCCCCAAAGCAGGCAGCGGTTATATTGGGATATATCGGCATGGCCATGAGCCTTGCGCCAATCCTTGCGCCCTCGCTTGGCGGGTTTCTGTCAGACGCGGCAGGTTGGCGGGCAAATTTCTGGCTTTATGCAGCAACGGGCATCGGGCTTTTGGCTTTGGTTTGGATCAGATTGCCTGAAACATCTGGGGCGCAGGCCCTTGGGACATCCGCGTTCATTAAGTCATATTTTGAGCTGGTCAAAAGCCTTCATTTCTGGGCCTATACCCTGATCATGGCGTTCTCAATCGGGGCATTTTATGTTTTTATCAGCGGGGTGCCCTTGGTGGCGGTTGAACAGTTGGATATGAGCCAAAGCCAGATCGGTCTGGCCATAGGGTCAATGACCATGGGGTTTTTAACCGGCAGTTTTCTATCTTCACAACTTGCAAGCAGGCTTGCGGCAAACACGTTGATTTTAATGGGCCGAAGCATCGCCACATTTGGATTGCTCAGCTGTTTTCTTTTACTGTGGTCCAATATGGTGCCGCCTTGGGCAGTTTTTGGCGGCGCAATCTGCGCCGGTCTTGGCAATGGGCTGACCATTCCAAGTGCCAGTTCGGCCATCTTGTTTGTACGCAAAGATCTAGCGGCCAGCGCGTCCGGGCTTTTCGGGGCCGTCATTGTGGTTTTTGGCGCTCTCTTTAGCACCATAACAGGGATATTCATTCAAGCTCAGCCAACAGCTTTTGCGCTCATCAGCTTGATGCTTTTGGTGTCAATCATTGGTCTGGGCATTACGATTTGGATATGGTTCAGCTCTGACAAGGCGCAGCCGGAACACGTAGGCTAACTCTGTTCTGGCCAATTGGGCTCTGCACAAGATAGCACAAAGGCGCAAACAGCTTTCGGCTGTTTACTTCAGCCAGACACAGATTTTAAAACTGCGCCCGGGTTCATAATGCCCGTAGGGTCAAGAGCGGCCTTGATCGACCGCATTGCTGCCAATTTCACCGGATCGCCATAACGCTCTAAATCATCGGTTTTAAGCCGTCCGATGCCGTGCTCTGCGCTGACCGAACCGTGCATCTGATGCACCAGATCATGCAGCGCGCGCTTGATTTGGTCACGTTCCTTTAGATGATCATGACGAGTTTTTCCGGGCATAGGAAAGACATTGTAGTGCAGATTACCGTCGCCAAGGTGGCCAAAACAGTTGATCCGGAACGCGCCAATCGCCGCCAACACCTCGCCGCCTTTGGCGATAAAGGCCGGCACCATCGACAGCGGCAACGAAATATCATGGCTGGACACGGACCCGACCAGCCGGTTGGCTTCGGGAATTTGTTCGCGAATGGCCCAAAACTCATTGCGTTGGGCCTGTCTTGTGGCCAGCAGCCCATCACTGACCAGTCCCGCCTCTAACGCGCTGGCAAACATACCTTCAAGAATGCTTTGGGCAGCAATTTCACCATTTAGCCCGACCTCGATCAGCACACACCACTCAGGGGGGGCTTTAAACGGCTGGCGCACCTGTGGCAGCTTTTCGGACAGAAATGCAAAGCCTTGCCGGTGGATCAACTCAAAAGCGCTAATCGCCTCGCCTGCATGATCACGCGCCATATCCAAAAGGTCTAGCGCGGCCTGCGGCGAAGGCACGGTCAAAAGCGCAGTGCCCACGGACGACGGCCGCGGGCTTAGCTTGAGCGCAGCGGCGGTTATCACCCCCAATGTACCCTCTGAGCCAATTAGCAGATTGCGCAAATCATATCCGGTGTTGTCTTTGCGCAGCCGGCTAAGCCCGTTCCAGATGGAGCCATCCGGCAGTACTGCTTCGAGCCCAAGGCATAAATCGCGCGCATTGCCGTAGCGCAGCACATTCACCCCGCCAGCATTGGTGGCCAGATTACCGCCAATCCGCGCCGATCCTTCGGCCGCCAGAGACAGCGGAAACAGCCGGCCCTGATCTTGGGCAGCCGATTGTATATCTGCCAGTATTGCGCCTGCATCGGCAATCAAGACATTCTCAGACGGATAAACAGCGCGAATTTTAGTAATCCGCTCAAGCGATATGATCAAAGGCGCCGGACCGTTTGCATAGATCTGGCCGCCAACCAAACCCGTGCCGCCGCCGTAAGGCACCACCGCCACTTTCCCTACCTGTGCATGACGAATGAGACAGGCAACCTGTTCAGTGTTTTCAGGCAAAGCCAAAACCCCCGCCTGCCCGGCCCAACGGCCGCGCGGCTCTTCTAGATAGCGCGGCTCTGGCGGGCGAAAAATCCGCTCTGGCAGATCGCGTTTTAACTTTGTTAAAAACCTATCGTCAGCAGCGTTCAACCGCATACTTTCTCCTCATGCTTTCAATTATCCAGCCGAGGTTTTTCCCCGGCGATCATTTCTTAGAGCTGCATATAGCACGTGGGTACGCCACCGGCCATTAATCTGCAAATAAGCTTGCGCCACACCCTCGTATTTATACCCGCATTTTTCCAAAACCCCACGCGAAGCTTTGTTTTCCGGCAAACAGGCACTTTCAATGCGGCTGATATCCAATGAGGTAAAAGCATAATTAACCATAGCGCTGAGGGCTTCGCGCATATAGCCTTCGCGGGTATGCTGCACGCCCACCCAATAGCCCATGGAACCCGCCTGCGCTGGGCCACGCCGTATATTGGACAGGGTGATCGCTCCGATCAAAACGTTATCACTGCGGCGGCTCAAAAAAAGGGGCATCCCGGTGCCTTCATTGATCAGCCGCTGCGCCCAATGGACACGCGTGGTAAAGGCTTTTCGGGTCAGATGATCCTTGGCCCATGTTGGCTCCCACGGGGTGAGAAATTCGCGGCTGGCAGAACGAAGCTCTAGCCATGCACGATAATCGGAATGCATCGGCGCGCGCAAAGTAAGCCGTTCAGTTTCAATCCGGACTTTGCGCTTGAACAAAAACATCACGCAGCGCGTCTTTGTTGCAACTCCGCCCAAGCCGGAGCCTTTTCAACCGGGCCATAGAGCGCCAACGCCGATGGCGCAGCGATCGCGATGTGTTCGCCGTACCGGCGCAGGTCTTCAACCGTTACCGCATCTATTTTTTTGACGGTTTGTTCCAATGTTGGCACATAACCCCAAACCTGAACCATCCGCGCCAACCGCTCGGCGCGGCTTGAGGCACTTTCCAGTCCCATTAAAAGTCCGGCTTTCATTTGCGCCCGCGACCGGTCCACTTCGGCAACCGTAATATCGCCAGCCGCACGCTTCAACTCATCCAGTGTGAGCAAGGCCAGCTCGCCGAGCTGTTCACCGCTGGTGCCGGCATAGATGGTGGTCATGCCGGTATCGCTAAACGCGCCGGTTTGGGCAAAAATAGTATAGCAAAGGCCACGCTTTTCACGAATTTCCTGAAACAGCCGCGATGACATTCCGCCGCCCAGCGCGATGGAAAAAATCTGCGCCGCGTAAATATCCTTATCGCGGTAACTTGGGCCTTCAAAGGCCAGCGCCATATGCGCCTGCTCTAATGATTTTGCCTTGCGAAAGTCACCACCTTGAAAGCTGGCCGCGCCAAAGTTTTTGCTTGGCCCGCCTGCCTTAAGATCGCCAAAATAGTCTTCGGCCATTTTCACCAATGCCTGATGATCAACCCCGCCTGCGGCAGCCAAAATCATGCGCTCGGGCCGGTAATGCTCGGTGATAAAGCATTGCAGATCATCCCGCGAAAAGTTTTGCACTCGCTCACTTGGCCCAAGAATTGTGCGGCCAAGGGGCTGGTCCGGATAGGCTGTTTCCTGCAGCCAATCAAAAATGACATCATCGGGGGTATCCAAGGACTGCCCGATTTCCTGTAAAATCACACCGCGCTCTGTTTCGATTTCTTTTTCATCCAATACCGAATTGCGTAGAATATCGGCCAGGATTGTGCAGGCCAGCGGCACATCATTTTTGAGCACCCGCGCATAATAGGCGGTCACCTCACGCGAAGTATAGGCATTGATATAGCCGCCAACATCCTCAATCGCTTCCGCGATTTGCAGCGCACTGCGGCTGGTGGTGCCTTTAAAAGCCATATGTTCCAGAAAATGCGCGATCCCGTTTTGATGCGGCAGCTCATGCCGGCCGCCAGCTTTGATCCACACACCGATTGATGCGGATTCTAACCCGGGCATATGTTCAGTGACGATTTGAAAACCGTTCGGTAGGGTGTGATGCTCTACACTCAAGATGTAATCCGTTCTTTAATAAACTTTTTCAAAGCGCCCAAATCATTGGCAACGCGTGACAGCCGTTCTGGCCGATCATAAAGATAAGCCATACGCTCAGGCAGCGGCGCGTGCAAGCCAGAGGCGGCTTCAACTGCCGCCGGGAACTTGGCCGGATGGGCGGTTGCCAATGTGATCATTGGGGTTGCGCTGTCACGCATTGCTTCGGCTACGTGAACACCAATGGCAGAATGCGGACACAAAAGCTCACCAGAACGCTGATGCCAATGGGCAATTGCCGCAGAGGTTTGCGCCTCAGAGGCGCGGCCAGAGACAAAATCACCAGCCAAACGTTGCTGAACGCCTTGGGACACTGAAAACCCGCCGGTGGATTTAAGATCCTCCATCAGCTGCGCCACTGCTGCGCCATCCCGGTCATAGGCATCAAATAGTGCCCGCTCAAAATTCGAGCTGACCTGAATATCCATGGACGGGCTGATCGAGGGAATAACCTCTTGGGTTTGATAGGCCCCTGTGCTCAGGCAGCGGTGCAAAATATCGTTCTGGTTTGTGGCCACCACCAGTTGATCAATGCCAAGCCCCATCCGCTTTGCGATATAGCCTGCAAAGATATCACCAAAATTCCCGGTGGGGACTGTAAAGCTCACTTTGCGGTGCGGCGCCCCAAGTGCGACAGCCGAAGAAAAATAGTAAACAACTTGGGCCAAAACCCGCGCCCAGTTTATAGAATTGACCCCAGCCAATCTTACCCCATCGCGGAACTCAAAATCATTGAACATATCTTTAAGCTGGGCCTGACAGTCATCAAAATGCCCATCAATGGCGATGGCATGGACATTGGCCTCGCTCGGGGTGGTCATTTGCCGGCGCTGAACTTCTGAAACGCGGCCATGCGGATAAAGGATAAACACATCTACCGCATCAAGACCGCGAAACGCTTCAATTGCCGCGCTCCCCGTATCACCGCTTGTCGCCCCCACGATGGTCACCCGCTCACCGCGCCGCGCCAGTGCAACCTCAAAGAGCTGACCAATTAGTTGCATGGCAAAGTCTTTAAAGGCCAATGTCGGACCGTGAAACAACTCAAGCAGGAAGTGGTTGGATGAAAGTTCCACCAATGGCGCACGGGCGCTGTGGCCAAACCCTGCATATGCGCGGGCAATGATATCGCCAAATTCTGCATCGCTAAATGTATCGCCCACGAAAGGCCGCATCACTCGGAACGCAACCTCTTCATAGCTGAGCCCCGCAAGTGCCGCGATATCATCCAAATTCATGTGCGGAATAGTTTGTGGAACATAAAGCCCGCCATCGCGCGCCAGCCCCGTGAGCATTGCCTCTTCGAATGTCAATATCGGCGCTGCGCCGCGGGTCGAGATATATTTCATCCGTTTAAGCCTTTTTTCGGGTGCGGGTGCGACGCAGGAAAACCGCACTCATAGTGATCCAAACCACGGCCAAAGAAAACCAGGTTATGGCATATTGCAAGTGATCGTTTGGAATTCCACTGCTGTCTATCGGCAAGGGCGACACGGCTTTTTCTGATGGCGATACATTTGAGGCCACAATCAAAATCGGCAAAGTTCCAAGCTCTTTGGACAAGGCCTCAACATCGCGGGCAAACCAGATATTTTTTTCCCAATCTGGCGGCGGTGTATAACTGTCTATTTCATCCGGCCAATGCAGATTTCCAAGAACAGACACATCTTTCTTTGTCAAAGGAGGCAAAGGCGCGTCGATCTTTATAAAACCGCGATCCACTAGTACCCTTCGCCCATCCGTTTCAAAAGCTGAAATGAGCCGGTAGCCTGCACCAATCCTTTTTCGGCTGACCAAGACCCGAATGGTGGTGGGCTGTAACTGCCCCTTGGCTTCGACCGGTAAATATCGATCGTTCAAAATAGTCGGTTGCAGCGGAATATCGACAGGCTGCGCCACAATTTTACTATCAATTTCGCTCAAAATAGCCTGTTTCCAGACGAGCCTATCCAATTGCCACTTTCCCAAGCCCAATAAAACGGCCGTGCCAGCCAATCCAAAGAAAATGACAAAAAGCACGCGTTTCAAACTATTTTCCTGTTTGGTTTAAGAAAAAGCGCACAGGTTTCCTGTGCGCTTTTGTTATGCGATAAGCTGGGTTGGGCTGCAACCGTAATTGCCGGCTTAGCCGCCCCAGATGTAGACTGCTGCAAACAAGAACAGCCAGACAACATCCACAAAGTGCCAATACCAAGCAGCGGCTTCAAATCCGAGGTGGGATTGTGCCGTAAAGTGCCCGCGCAGAACCCGCATCAGGCAGATGAACAAAAAGATGGTACCAATAAGAACATGAAAGCCGTGAAACCCAGTGGCCATGAAAAAGTTAGCGCCGTAAATATTGCCCGAAAACCCAAAGGCAGCATGGCTATACTCATAGGCTTGGAATACCGTAAACACCGCGCCAAGTGCAATCGCGATAATCAGACCCCATTTCATATCTTCACGGTTATCTTCATGTACCAAAGCGTGGTGCGCCCAAGTTGCCGCTGCACCCGAACAGAGCAGGATTAGCGTGTTGATCAAAGGCAAGTGCCAAGGATCAAACGTTTCGATCCCAACAGGGGGCCAAACACCATCCTCAATTGGGCTCATTTCGCCCATTGGATACATAGCATGTTTGAAGAAGCTCCAGAACCAAGCCACAAAGAACATCACTTCGGACATGATAAACAGGATAAATCCATAACGAAGACCAATAAGAACTACTGGCGTGTGATCACCGGCAAAGTTTTCAGCCACGGTTTCAGCCCACCAGCCGTACATGACATAAAGCACACCCAAGAGGCCAATCAGCATCATCCAAGGCCCGCTTCCATGGAAAAACAAAACTGCACCGAACAGCATTATGAAGCCGGCAACCGCCCCAAGGAATGGGTACAAAGAGGGGTTTAAGATGTGGTAGTCGTGATTTTTTTCATGTGCCATGAGGATCCCTCTTTGGAAGGTTTAGTTGACAGGTGTTAAGGTACTCTGCGCAAGCGCGGCTGAACGCTGCGGCAGATCAATTTCATAAAAGGTATAGGACAGGGTGATGACCTTTGTAAACTTTGCATTGCGGTCATCTACCAGCTCGGGGTCGACAAAAAAGCTAACGGGCATTTGAACCCGCTCACCGGGCTGTAATACCTGCTCTTCGAAACAGAAACAGTCTATTTTGGTGAAAAACGCACCCGCTTCATAGGGGGTGACGTTATATGAGGCTGAACCGGCAATTGGTTTGCTGGTGGGGTTATAGGCTTCATAAAACGCCAAGCCGGTTTCCCCGATACGCAGCTCCATTTCGCGCTCAACAGGGGCAAACTGCCACGGCATGTCGCGCTCAAGCGATGCGTCAAACCGCACTTTGATTGTTCTGCTAAGGATCTCATCTGATCCGGCATCAGCAACATTGGTGATACCGCCAAAGCCTGTGACCCGGCAAAACCAGTCGTAAAATGGCACCGACGCCCATGCCAGCGCGCCCATCACAAAAACAAGCGTAAGCGCCTGAAGCGCGGTTTTGCGTTTTGCGCGTTCTGACACAAAATCAGACATTAGCCCTGAACCTCGGAAATGGCACGTTCAAAATCGCCGTTGGTGACCTTAACAACCGTTAATCCGAACACGATCGCGATTAAAGCCACCAGCACCAAGCCAACACCCATATTGCGGCTAAACCGGCGCTTGTGTAATTCGTGATCGGGGCGAAAGCTCATAGCAAGCCTCCAAATCCAAAGCGGTTAAGACCTGCCTCGATCAAAATGGCTACAAAAAGCGCAAAAAGATAAAACAGCGAGAGCTTGAAAAATTTGCGCTCGACAAGAAACTGGTCCGCCGCGCTGTCCGCTTCACTGCGCCGCCAGATTTTCACCGCACCAATGACAAACCAGATATTGAGCGCAACGGCTGTGCCAAGATAGACCATGCCGCCAATGGCGCTAAAGCCTGCGCCAATTGAAATCAGCGCCAAAAGCACTGTGTAGACCAATATATAAACCCGTGTTGTGCGGCGACCGTGCGTTACGGTCAACATCGGCACATCGGCATTGTCGTAATCATCGCCCATAAACAAGGCCAAAGCCCAGAAATGCGGCGGCGTCCACATGAATATCAGGGCAAACATCAACAGCCCCTCAACGGACACACCACCGGTGGCAACAGCCCAACCGATCATGGGTGGAAACGCTCCTGCCGCCCCGCCAATCACGATGTTTTGAGGTGTCGAACGTTTTAGCCAAATGGTGTAAATCACCACATAAAAGAAAATCGTAAAGGCCAAAAACCCTGCTGCAAACCAGTTCGCAGCAAGCCCAAGCATCACAACCGAAAACCCTGAAAGCGCAAAACCCAGTGCTTTAGCATCTTCCGGCGCGACCAAACCGGCTGGTATTGGACGTTTGCGCGTACGGATCATCACCCGGTCAATATCTGCGTCCCACCACATATTCAAAGCGCCCGAAGCCCCACCGCCGACCGCAATGAAAAGCACCGAAACCAATCCGACAAAAGGATGCACTGACACTGGCGCGGCTAGCAATCCAACAAACGCCGTAAACACCACAAGCGCCATGACCCGCGGTTTCAGCAAGGCAAAGTAATCACCAAACTGGGCCTCAGTAGTACCTAGACGGACGCTGGTTGTATCGCTCATCGCTAACTCGCTTTGTGCAGCCCGGCAAAATTATCGGGCCATTCGCTTTAGTCGGCTTGTGCCACATCGTAACTTACGGGCGTGCCGGCATATTCTTCGATTGCGCCGTTTAGCCAAGCATCATACGCCTCTTGGCTGACCACTTTGACAGTGATTGGCATGTAGGAGTGGTCTTTTCCGCAGAGCTCAGAGCACTGGCCGAAATAGATGCCTTCTTTGTCCGCTTCAAACCACAATTGAGACAGGCGGCCCGGAACAGCGTCTTGCTTGACGCCAAAGGCCGGAATGGTCCAGCTATGGATCACATCCGCACCGGTCAGTTGCATCACAACAACCTTATTCACTGGCACAACCACGGCTGTGTCTGTGGCCAACAAAAACTCATCACGGCTGTATCCGGCTGCAATCAATTCGACCTCTACTTCATCGTTCAAAACTTTGCCATCACCAATCATGAAGCTGTCAAAACCAAAATCATGGTCGACATATTCATAGCCCCAATACCACTGATACCCGGTCACTTTGATATTGATCTCACCTTCTGGAATTTCTTGTTGATTGAACAAAACCGGAAGCGAAAAGACCCCGATCACAACCAAAATCACGATCGGAACAACTGTCCAGGCGACCTCAATCGGCGAATTATGGGTAAAGGATGCAGGAACTGGGTTTGCACGGCGGTTAAACCGGAAAATCACGTAGAGCAGCAAGGCGACCACAAACAGCGAAATCAGTGTGATGATAACAAACACAAAATTATCAAGCGATTGAATTTCACGGGCCAACTGTGTTGCTGCCGGTTGAAAATCGATGCCACGCTCTTTTGGTTTACCGATGATCTCTAACGTATCTTGGGCATAAGCTGGAAAAGCCGAACAGGCTGCCAAAAATCCAAATAGCTTCGTTGTCAGTCGCATAGTTCACCCCAGTCCTTTGAGTGGTGTATTCTTTAAATTCTACGAGATTTGTAGCCTTGGTATAGAATCCCGTTGTACTTTGGTTGCTAAAGAACATATTCTGAGCCAGAGATAAAGAAAGAAGCTTGCGGCAAACGGACGCTTCTAACCAGTTCTTTAAAATCGTACCTGATCCGGACCCCCCACTATGACAGACCTCGCTTTCGCGCCCTTTGAGACACTCCTTAACCAGAACACTGCACTGTCGATATTGCAAAAAACGGTTCACCAAGCAGAAGATGGCGAGCTTTTTTTAGAGCGTAGGCGGTCTGAAACTCTTGTGTTTGACGACGGCCGTTTGAAATCAGCAAATTTTAATGCCGAAGAAGGCTTTGGTCTGCGGGCAGTTTTGGGTGAGATCACCGGCTATGCGCATTCAACAGAAATATCCGAGGCTGCGCTCAAACGTGCCCAAGGCACGGTGGCATTGGCCGCGCAGTCCGGCGGCGGAACATGGGCCGATGCACCGGTGCACACAAACCGGTCGCTCTATCGTCCAATTGATCCCACCTCAGAGACCACATTTGCAAGCAAAGTGGATCTGCTGTGTGAAATTGATGCCTTTCTGCGAGGCCTTGATCCACGGGTGGTTCAAGTCAGTGCCGTGGTATCTGGCGAATGCCAAGACGTGGTGATCCTTCGAGCGGACGGAACAATTTACAGCGATACCCGGCCAATGACACGGGTCAATATATCGGCCATCGTTGAGCATGAGGGCCGCCGCGAAACTGGATCAGCAGGCGGCGGCGGGCGCTACGAACTAGACCGGCTGATGCAAGCAGAAGATTGGCAACCCAAGGCGCGCGAAGCGTTACGGATTGCTCTGGTAAATCTAGATGCCATACCTGCCCCAGCGGGTGAAATGGATGTGGTTTTAGGACCGGGATGGCCGGGGATATTACTGCATGAGGCTATAGGGCACGGATTAGAGGGCGATTTTAACCGCAAAGGTAGCAGCGCGTTTGCAGGTCTGATGGGCAAACAAATAGCCTCTCGTGATGTAACGGTTCTTGACGACGGAACAATTCCCGACCGCCGTGGATCAATCAGCATAGATGACGAGGGCACGCCTTCAGGCAAAAATACCCTGATCGAAAATGGTGTACTTGTTGGGTACATGCAGGATCGCCAGAACGCGCGGTTGATGGGTGTTGAGCCAACGGGAAATGGCCGCCGGCAAAGCTATGCCCATGCCCCGATGCCGCGCATGACCAACACCTATATGCTCGGCGGTTCCAATACTCCTTCTGATATTTTATCCGATCTCAAAGACGGGATTTATGCGGTTGGCTTTGGCGGCGGTCAGGTGGATATCACGAACGGCAAATTTGTATTTTCCTGCACCGAGGCCTACCGCGTTAAGAACGGCAGGGTCGGCCAGCCGATCAAAGGCGCCACCTTGATCGGCGACGGGGCCACGGCTTTGAAAAAAATCCGAGCTTTGGGCAATGATATGGCACTTGATCCGGGCATGGGCAGTTGCGGCAAAGCCGGTCAATGGGTACCGGTCGGAGTTGGACAGCCAACGGTGATGATTGGTGGTCTGACCGTGGGCGGATCTGCAGGATAGCTTTGGCGCTTTTACTCTGAATTAACCTGTTCTGGCGTACATATGATTCTGTAAGCGACGGAGTTGTGATGGCCGACGAGATATTCTCTTCCTCTCACCCCCTACTCCCACCCACCACGGAAGATGACCGGGTAGCATGGCTTCGTCTCTTACGCTCTTACCGGGTCGGGTTGAGCACCTTTTACCGATTGATGTCTGACCATGGCTCGGCGCAAACCGCACTTGCGGCACTTCCGCAAGTGGCAGCCGATGCGGGGCTGCAAAACTACACTGCCTTTTCAGAAAGCGCCGCTCTTGCCGAATTGAAGGCGGGCAAAAAGCTTTCCGCCCGGTTAATTTTCCGCGGCGCCCCGGAATACCCCTTAGCCCTCAACGATCTTGTGGATGCGCCGCCATTTTTATGGGCGCTCGGCGATCTAGAGCTTTTACAGCGTCCTAAAATTGCCCGTGTGGGCGCGCGCAATGCCTCGTCATTGGGGCTTAGGATGACCAAATTGATGGCCGCAGATCTGGGCACTGAAGGGTTTGCTGTGGTCTCTGGTCTTGCCCGAGGCATCGATACGGCGGCCCATGCCGCATCGCTTGCGACGGGTACAATTGCAATTCAGGCCGGCGGCGTTGATTTTAAATATCCAGCCGAAAATACAGACCTGTGGAAAGACATCTTGAGAACTGGCTTGCTGCTGTCCGAGCAGCCGATTGGATTGC
>CBFHXE010000072.1:0-12747 GCA_965659715.1 uncultured Paracoccaceae bacterium
AATTGCTGAACTTTCAGATGGTTAGCTGGGGTAAAGCACCCTAAGGTCTCACAATTCGTCTCTGTTTGGCGCGTTTTCTGGGCATATACGGCAAAAGTCTCAGCAGCACATTTACGTGTGAGGTTTTGAGGCAGGCTGGATGCGCTATTGATGCGGAAAGCCTAGAATCTTCCGCTGCTCTTGCCATTCCAACGGTAGTTCCGCAAGGATACGCAACTTCTTTGCTGTGAGATGTTGTGGCTGACTACCTTCAAGAATGGCTGTTGAGATATCCGGCGCCAACCAGGCAAGTGGAAGGATGCGACTGACCGATCCACTTCGGAGCCTTTCACGGTCTTCGATCTGGCGGATTGTGCAGGATTTGCCGTTAAGAAGTTCGACCGACCACCGTTTCGCATCGGCGACAAGGTTGATGAGATCTTGGTCAGGCTGCGGTGCATCAGGCGGAGCAATGATGATCGGTTTCGCCCGTCCGTTCTGACGTTTCTGAAACGGGACCTCGAAGGCGGCACTGATTGGTAGCATAGTTTCTTCAGTTTTCTGTAACGCACCTAGATCCAATCGAACACAGAACTCGTCCGAGTTGGGCTCTACCCGCCATTTCGGTGCAATCAGGGCTGACGCGTCAAACGGATTGGCAAAAGGATGGAGCTGGCCGCGGGTCGCCTTCATGGCGATGAGGGCTATCCGATAGCGATCAACACCATCGTTGCCATACCCCAAAGCGTCATCTGGAAATGGGTGTTCTGTGCCCCTTCGTGGCAGAACCAATAGCAGAACCAATTGCCCGCAATCAGGAACCCTGCCCATGTGGCGGTGAACATCAGCGCGCCCAAAAGCGCCAGGGCTCGGCCCGTACCGGATGTGACGTGACCGAAGAGTGACAAAACAAGAACGGCAAAGCCAACCCATAACGCAATTGTGGCCAGAACCTCCCATGCCACTATCAAACGGAACAGCCATTTCTGGATGGAGGGGTTCGAAATCCGTCGGTGGGCCACGTCGGGATAAGCCTCCGGATAGTTCTCGCGCATCCGCGCCATGTCCACAACCTCGGCGGTGAAGGTGCTGTTCAGTTTCGGGAAAAACAGGTTTTCCAACACCCCGGTGGTCAGCCACGCGGCGAGAAAGAGCACCGCCACCGACTGTGCGACGGGCAGCATCACATCGATTATCATTGCATCCTCATTGAAAATGGCGAGGCGGTCAAAGCCGCCTCGCCGTCGGTTCTTAGATCCAGTGGGTCTGCGCTGGTTGGAGCTTGAATGAGATGAAGTGCGCCCAACTCGTTGAAGCGTCCCCAAAGCTTGAAACCTGCAAGGGCAACGCCCGTAACTTTGCCACCAAAGGAAGGGGTGAGCGGAATTGTAAGGATATCAGATCTCATCATGACACGGCCTTAGCTTCGATGTCTTCGGGAGAAAGATATTTGACCTGCTCCCAGGCCACCGATTTGGCGCTGTTCAAGAGGCCCTTGGGATCAAGCCGTTTTTTCCAGGCAAGATGGCGGTAATCGGCATTGTGCAACCCACCGCGCTCAACCTTTGACGAATGCGCGTCATAGACGGCAAAGCCGTGACGGCGGTAAGTCTCGTTGATCTCTTCCAGCCGCTCAGGCGAGGTGAACCAGATGATCGGCAGGTCGATCACTGCAATCTTGCCATCGAGGCGGCTGAACTCGTGATGGGTCCAGACTTCCTCGCCCAGCTCGGCGCGCAACCTGGCAATCGCATCGACATCCGCCGGATCGGGCACGCCAATCTGCTGATAGGTGGCAGACCGATCCGATTTGAGCACCTGCAAGGTGGTGTGGTTGTAACAGAACTCAAATACATGCGGGATGGCTTTGGCCTGGCGGTCCGCGTCGCTGAGAGCCTGTTCCGTCTGGCCGCCGTGGGCATCAACAATGGCGTGGAACGCGTCGACATCCGCGCGCGGTACATAGCTGGCCAGCAGCGTGGCATTGTCGCGGATATGGCCCTTGAGGCGCGGGAAATAGGCAGCGATGCGGGCATCGACCACACTGGCCATCTTTGGCGCCATATCGGGTGAAGTGGCCACAACCAGACTCGCGCGATAGGCATCCTCGTATCTGTCAAAGGTAGCTATGCAGGCGATCCAGTCTCGTGTCGGCACCGTTCGCATGGTCACCTCGGTGATCACGCCGTTCAACCCCCAGGCGTGGTGCACACGCATCACGTCTTCGCCGATGAAGGAGTGCTCTTGTGGCGCAGCCTCGACCGACATGACCTTGAGCTCGATCAGGTTACCCGGCTCTCGCAGTGCACCTGTGGCCAGCGACCCGATACCAACCGACCCTCCGGCGACAAAGCCACCGATGGTGGCAATGTCCTGCGTCGATGGGAACATCGCCAATTCCCAACCCTTTTCCTTGAGCACTACGTTGATATCGGCCATTACCGCCCCGGCCTCGGCCTTCACATAGCCCTCGCCGATCTCAAGAATGCGGTTTGTCTTGGTGGTTTCGATGATCAACCCTCCATCGACCGGTACCGCCTGGCCATAATTGCCGGTGCCGCCGCCACGAAGTACCACAGGAACCTCGGCCGCGTAGGCCACGCGCAGGCAATGCCTGAGGTCTTCGCGCGTGGAAGGCATTGCCACCAAATCGCCAAAGCTTTGCTTCAGTTCGGAATTAAGGATCGGGCTGTACCAGAAGCAATCTCGCGATCTTTTCTTTACGAGCACAGGTTCGCTGATGGTTTCCACAGGGGCCAGCTGCTCTGCGAATGCATCCCAATCGGTTGCAGTCTTTCCGGAAATCGATTTCATCATCCTACTCCTTGTAGTACACTCGACAAGGGCATCGGGCCTTGCACGCTGGCCAGAAGATCGGATGTCGATGGCGCGTCAAACAACATCAGATCCCCGATTGCCGCCCCTTCGACATTTATGGGTGCAAGGCCAAGCGCCGCACGGGCGCCAGTGGTGATCATGGGTAAGTAATCGCCATAGGGCGGGTCGAGATGGGCCGCTAGTGCCGCAAGTGCCAGCGACTGGCGTGGGTCGTGACGGCCAAGTGGACAAAAGGCGTCACGCACATTGTCCGTGCCGACAACAACCGGAACGCCTGCAGCGCTAAGCTCAGGAATGCGAGTTACTCCACGGCGATCAGGTGTTCCGGTTGTACGCCCCTGAAGAAAAAGATTGGTCGCCGGGAGAGAAGCAACCGTGATGCCGGCCTGCACGAGCTTGTCCGACACCCGCTTCAGGGATGTTTGATTAAGGTTCATTAGGCTGCATGCATGTGCGCATAGGATCGGCCCCTGAAAACGCGTTTCAATCGCGATATCGGCGATGATCTCCAGTCCATCGAGCCTGTCATCAAGCCCTTCATCGACATGGAAATCCAGCGCCAGGCCGAACTTGTCTGCCACCTGGAACGCATTTTCAATTCCTGCGCGCCGGTTCGGTTGGTCCAGAACGAAGGTCCCCAGTACACCGTCTGTCTCGGCAATTGTTTTTGCGATTGTCATAGCAAGATTAGGATCAGCTAGATCGTCCACACCGGTGAGCGCAGCCAGTTGCAGCACAACCCGCCCGCGCAGGTCCGCTGCCAGATCGCCCAGCACGTGCCAAGCCAGCGGCGGTGTGCTGGCGTCTTGCCCGTGAGACCAATCAATGTGGCTTCGAACCGCATGGCATCCAGCATAGGTCAACTCGATCAGCCCACGCGTCGCACGGGTCATCAAGTCTTTTTCGGACCAGTTCTGGCGATCCCTTGACTGGGCATCAATGGCCACCCGCAGGTCGCCGCCGATCCCCTGCATTCGTGAAATCGTATGACATTTGTCAAGGTGCACGTGGCATTCCGTGAGCCCCGGCAGAACCAAGCCGCGAGGCCCCGCCCCCTCAGTGCCAGTTTGCATTCCCACAGCGCGCCCCTCACGGATTATCAGATCACCGCGCAGGCAATCGCCCACACGCCTGCCACCAAAGCCATCTTTTCTCGTTAGCAGCGAAACTGGCACCAGCACATCGGCGGCAATAGTATTAGGGAGCGTTAATACATTCATGTGCCGCTTCTCCGATGGTCGAAACCGGCAAACTCCGCAAGGAACTGTGCAAAATTGCGCGCCGCGCTGTCAAGGAATTGTGCGCCTTTGCCAACCGAGGCTGCTGAGGCATCGCCACAGGCGCCGTCGGCATTCAGATCGTCAATAATCCAAGCCGGTTGCGCAGGCTGGCCAGTCAGCCCGGTAAAGCGATTATCGGTATCCCAGCGCTGCATCGCGACGACAAAATTCCTTGCTTTTTCGCTGTCGACCAGTTCGGGGCGCGCGGCGAGCATGGCCGAGGTTTCGATATCGCCCGCATGAAGGTCATAATCCAAGGCTGCGTCATCGATCAGCCCGCGATAGTCGGCAAACCCAAACCACGAACAGGTGGCCACGATCATATCATGCGACATACGCAAGTCGCGCGCGGCGATATCAAGAACGGCGGTGTTGCCCCCATGCCCATTGAACAAAACAAGCCGTGAGACATCCGCGCGGGCAATCGATGCGCCGATGTCACGCAGGGTGGCCAGTAACGTATCGGCAGAAAGGCTCAACGTCCCGGGATACCGGTCATGTTCGCCGCTTTTGGTGATGGCTAGGGTCGGCAGCACAAGCACGTTTTGATCGTCGGCCAATACATTCAGGCAACGCGCCACCACCGTTTCGATTATATCTCGGTCGACCGAAACCGGCAAATGCGGCCCGTGCTGTTCGGTCGCCCCGACGGGCAGCACCGCGACAAGGTCGTCCGGCAAAGTTCGAAATGCGGGCGCTTTCAAATCGGCCCAATAACCCTGAACGCTCATGCGCACCTCCCAAAGAAACCGTCCAGAAAGCCATAGAACCAATTGGCCTGTGCCGCGTCATGTTCATACATCAAACTGGTCTGTTCTTGGAGACTTTGCACCCCGGGCCGGTCATAGACGTTCCATTTCTGTTTTTGCCAGCGGCGAAACCCTTCGATCGTCACTTCGGCATGGAACTGAAAGCCATAGACCTTGTCGCCATAGCGGAATGCCTGGTTCCGGTAATTGTCGTTCTCGGCCAGACACACCGCGCCTGTGGGCAGATCAAACGTATGGAAATGCGCTTGTGTCACCCAAAGGGGCCGCTCGAGGAACCCTGCCGCCTCTGGCGCCGGATCAATCCGGTAATAGCCAAACTCGAAAATCTCCCTCTCTGTTGGACCAGCCCAGGCACCGAGGTGGCGGGCAAGCATCTGTGCCCCCTGGCAGATCCCCAAGATAGGCACGTCCGCGCGCAGGCACTTTTCGATCCAGCGGTATTCGTCGTTGAGAAAGCCGTGCAAATCAGTGTCATAGGCATTGTATTTGCCGCCATAGATTACAGTGCCCGCCAGATCGTCGCCGACCTCGCCCAGACTATCTCCGGCAAACGGTTTGCGACTGTCAACGTGGTATCCGGCCTGTGTCAGCCAACTGACCACGCGATCATCTGCCGGCTCATTGCCATGGCGCACCAAAAGTACACGCTGTGCCATTCCGCCCTCCTTGACGAGTTGGTTTACGTGGCCCTAAGAAGTGATCTGTGCCAGAGATGATTATTTATGCTTGCAAAAAATTTCTTCATTGGCAAGGATTAATCGAATTCTAAAAAAGGCAAGTGATATGAAAGAGTTGTCGCCAAATTCCCTGAGGCCGCCCTTTGCCCGATATGCGCATGGCGTTGAAATACCGGCGGGTTGGCGCATTGTGCAAACCTCTGGTCAGCTGGGAATTCACCAAGATGAGTTCATTCCTAAAGAGGCCTATGAGCAGGCTCAGATCTGCTTTGAAAACGTCGCAAAGGTTTTACAAGAGGGAGGTATGGGAGCGGGCGATGTAGCGCATGTGGCTGCCTATGTCACCGATCGTGCGCACATGGCCGGATACATGAAAGCACGCGACGAATTTCTCGCAGACACTCCTCGTCTGCCCAGCTCAACACTATTAATTGTGTCAGGGTTTACAAAACCAGAATTTAAAGTGGAAATTGAGGTTCTTGCCAGTGCACCTTAACTTCGTTCCTTTTTACCAGTATTTAATCGCCACAAAGTATGTAAAAAAATAGCAGCGATAATAACTGCACCACCCAGAATACTTCGCGACCCTGGGTTTTCGCCAAGAACAAACCAGACCAAAAGGGGTGCTAAGATCACTTCAAGGACTGTGAACATCGAAACTTCGGCTGCGGGTAAGTAGCGCGGACCGATGCTCAATAATCCAACCGCCAACGGCAGAATAATAGCCCCATTTAAGAATAAACATACCAATTGGGGGTTTGAATATGCCTCAAAACTTGCAAAAGGCGTCACAGCAAGCGCGCCCATGACATAGCCAGCACCGATTGACGGAAGCATATTTTTTTGCCCAATTTTTCGAAGAGCTACGTAAAATCCGGCAACTGTACAGGCATTTAAAAAGGCAAGACCATCCCCGACAAGTGAAGGGCCGCCAAAACTTCCGCTTACGATGATTACAACGCCAATCATGCTTACCAAAATCGCCGAAACAGTTTGAACTGGAATTAATTCACGTAAAAAAATCCAGGACAGAATAGCCGCGATCAGGGGTGCGGTTGCAAAAATGAAAAGAGCGTTTGAAACGCTCGTGTGTCCAAGCGACGTACAAAACAAGATCATGGATACACCCTCTAGCAATGCTACCAGCAGACAGAGCCCAGAAAGACTTTCGCGCAATGAGGGGCGAGGACTATTCGACACAAAATAAGACCAGCATAAAAACACCGCACCGGCCAAAAGACCGCGCCACACGGACAGAGCCAGCATATCTCCACCAATAAGACGAAGGAGTAGTGCATCAGGCACAAAAACGGCAACGCCAAGAGCGGTTACCAGCATACCATAAGCATGCGGTTGGGTTTCAGCCAATCTCATGCTTATGGTCGACCAAATAGTTTCGCTAGAAAACTATAAAACCAGATTGCCTGCTGAGCGTCGTGTCGCATCATAAGTCGATTTTGTTCTGACTGACTTTGCGCGCCCCCGCTCTGCTCTGGTAGTGAGTCTCGTTGCCAACGACGAAACCCTTCAATCGTACACTCCGGATGATATTGCAAACCGAACACATTATCAGAATACTTAAATGCTTGATTTTCAAATTCTTTACTGCGCGCAAGATGGACAGCGCCTTTTGGAATTTCAAACGTATGGAAATGTGCTTGTGTAAAGAACGTGGGCTTCGGAAGAAAATCCAAACCTTCAGAAGTTGGGGTTACTTCATAATAGCCAAATTCTTCTCTATTGTCAGGCTTAGGTCCGACCTGTGACCCGAGTATACGGGCGATCTGTTGGGCACCTTGGCAAAGGCCAAGAACTGGCAGATTCTCCTCCATACATGCCATAATCCAACGGTTTTCTTCGTTAAGGAATTGATGCTTTTCTTCCTCAAAAACATTAAAGTTTCCTCCGTAAACCACCGTTCCTAACGTTTTTTCAGTCGGAGTTCCAAGTAGATCGCCACGAAATGGAAATTTTTCTACTGGGATCAGACCGTTTATGCGTGCGTAAGTGAAGACGCGATCATCGGCTGGTTCATCACTGTGCCGAACTAGGACTAATTCATTTCTCTGGTTCATTACGAAAGCCTATCTATAAAGTGATTCTGTATGTTCGATAACACGTGACGGTGCTGTCAAACGAACCAACTCAAGCACCAGATGTGATTTAATGCAAGTATTTTACGAGCTAACAAGAGAGCGCCACTCAGTAAGAGCAGCGTCGAGGTTTAGCTTGAAATTGATGCGCTTGGAGAGTGATCTTTGTGAATTGAAGTGATTGTGAAATGAGGCGTGGATTGAAGCGAACTTTTGGAGGCTGTGCATACGTCTAAACTGCAGCATGGCTCTTTTACATAGTCGAAAAGCTAAGTGCGAATTCTAAGCTCTGTTGTTTGCCCATCTCTTCTTAAGTTGCTTATCTGCACAGCCGAGCTCTTTAGCTGCTGCACGCAAGTGTTCTTCTGATTTCTCTCCCTGATCCAAAATTCTTATTCCCTGCCTTTTAAATAACAGGGAAATGGCCTGTACCTCGTTGTTTTAGTTAGTAAATTGGAGTAAAGTCTTTGAGAACTGTCCTAAATAAACCAAAATTTCGATTTTGCCTTGTAGAATTCCCTGTTAACAGGGGATTATGACCAGAGACCCGTTTGCTAAAGACCGCGTCCACCGCCATTTCCTTAATTCAGCTCTTATTTTTCAAACCAAAGCTCAGATCTCAAGCGCGTGCAGTTCCATGCAACATCAAAACCTGAGATACTGTTTGGCTAATATTCTGTAATGCGCCACCAATTTCTGCCCTTCGCGCTTGGGTGAACCGCCGCACCGGCCCGGTGGCGCCAATGCTAAAGGTGGGGCCAATGGTTCCGATTTGAACGGGTGCAGCCACCGAGCAAACGCCCACCTCAATCTCTTCAACGCATTCGGCATAGCCTTCGGTACGTATGCTATCAAACTCGCGGCGCAGAGCCTGCGGATCATTTTTTGTTTTTTTGGTGAAGGACCGCATTGGCCCGGCCAAAATATCATCCTGAAACCCGTGTTTGGCATAGGCTGCGATCACCTTAGAACACGAACAGGCATGCATCGGCCGAAAGCCAAGACCGGGATGAATAAACGAGCGTTTGGCATCCTTGGGCACTTCGACGTGGATAATTTCCACACCTTTATTGCGAAGCCGTGACAGAAATATCGCCTCTCCGAACTGATCTGCGGCCTCTTGCAGTGTCGGTGCGGCAGCACGGCAAATATCAGCATCAGGCTGGGCAAGAAACGCTAGGCGAACCATCCGTTCGCCGACTAGGAACCGCCCCGTTTCAGGTTCATCCAGCAAGCGTTGTGCGGTCATTGTCTGCAATAGCCGATAGCAGGTTGGGCGTGGCAAATCAGTAAGGTTCTGAACTTCAAGTGCCGAAACAGGCCGGCCTGTTGTTGCCACTGCTTCAAGTATTTTCATCACACGATCAAGATGCACAATAATCTCACTTTACAGACATTTGTCTCATATAATAAGATACCTTTGAAAAAGTCAAATAAAGCGAATCTTAGGGGAGGCTCAGTCATGGAATGTTGTGGACCGGGGTATGCATCACCGGCTGAGGCGATGCAGTCCCCGCAGGAAAAGCTGCTGTATACGATTGCTATTTATACCGGAACCGGCATCCAAAAGCCTGATTATCTAGCCACTGTGGATGTCGATCCTGACAGCCCAACTTACTCTGAAGTAATCCACCGGCTGGAAATGCCGGGCATTGGCGATGAGCTGCACCATATGGGTTGGAATGCCTGTTCATCTTGCCATGATGATAGAAGTATGGCGCGTAAATATCTGCTTCTGCCTGGGGTACGCTCGAACAACATCCATATTGTTGATACGGCCACTGATCCGCGTGCACCGCGTCTGCACAAAGTGATCGACGGGGCAGAGATTAAATCCAAAACGGATCTAAGCGGCCCCCATACGGTGCATTGCCTTGGCTCGGAAATCATTATCTCGTTTCTTGGCAATGCCAAAGGCGAAGCGCCGGGTGGCTATTTGCACCTGAATAAAGATTTCGAAATCGTTGGCCGGTGGGAAAACTCCATGGGCGACATAAAGTTTGGCTACGATTTCTGGTACCAACCGCGCCATAATGTGATGGTCAGCTCGGAATGGGCTGCCCCAAACACCTTCATGCCGGGCTTTGATTTGGAAGAAGTTGGCCACCTAAAATATGGCCGCGAGCTGCATTTTTGGGATTTTGAAAAAAGAGAGCCCATTGAAACCATGTATCTTGGCGAAGATGGCCTTATCCCGCTCGAAGTGAAGTTCCACCATGATCCCGACAGCACCCACGGCTTTTGCGGGGCTGCGCTCAGCTCAAACGTCATTCATTGGTGGAAAAATGATGCCGGAAAGTGGCAATGGGAAAAAATAATCGATGTTGGCAATGAACCGCATCCAGAATGGCCTATTCCGGTGCCCGGCGTGATGTCAGCGATCCTTGTGTCGATGGATGACAAATATCTTTACCTCAATAATTGGCTGCATGGTGATATGCGCCAGTATGATATTAGCGACCCGCACAACCCGGTGCTGACCGGTCAGGTCTGGATGGGCGGATTGCTGGGCAAAGCGCCCGAGGTGAACGGCGTTAAAATGGCCGGCGGTCCGCAAATGTTCCAGCTTAGCCTTGATGGCAAAAGGCTTTATGTAACCACCTCGCTGTTCTCCACTTGGGACAACCAATTCTATCCCGAAATTCGCGAGCAAGGCGGTGTGATGGTGATGATTGATTGTGACCCGGTGAATGGTGGTATGACGCTTAATCCCGATTTTATCGTCGATTTCGGCCAAGAACCCAATGGCCCAAGCCGCTGCCATGAAGCCCGCTATCCGGGCGGCGATTGTACAAGCGACATCTGGCTATGATGCACACTATTACCATCGCCAACAGGGAGGGTGCGGCCTATGAGGTCGACCCGCGCAAACCGCTGCTCGATAGCCTTCGTGATCAAGGCGTTGATTTACCATATGGGTGCAAATATGGCGGCTGCATCACCTGCGCGGCCAAACTGACAGCGGGCCAAGTAGATCAACGCCGACAGGTGGCATTGAACAACCGCCAGATCAACAATGGCTACGTGATTTTATGTGTTGCCCGCCCCTTGGGGGACTGCACGTTGGAAATCGGTGTTGAAAGCCATGACAAGCTTTATCGCAACCCGTTTTTGGACCCCCTTTCCCCGCATGAGTTAAAAGCGGATATCGCCGCCCCGCAGGAGACAAAATAATGAGCTATATGAACCACGACGAGCCCTATAGCGATAGCTACCTGCAAGGTATTTTAAAGTCCGTTAAAACCATAGCTATGGTGGGTGCAAGCCCGGATAAAACTAAGTTCAGCTATGGCGTTTTGCGGGTATTGCACGAAACCGGTTATGAAATGATCCCTGTCAACCCGCGCCCAGATGTCACCGAAATCCGTGGATTAAAGGTTTTTAATTCACTGGCCGAAATAGACCGGCCCGTGGATATGGTGGAAGTGTTCCGCCGACCCGAAGATTTGCTCGGCATTGCCCAGGAAGCCGTCGCCATTGGCGCCAAGGTTCTATGGGGCCAAATTGGCGTACGCAATGATGAAGCTGCCTGTCTGGCCGAAGAC
Organism: uncultured Paracoccaceae bacterium; assembly: GCA_965659715.1. Taxonomy (GTDB): domain Bacteria; phylum Pseudomonadota; class Alphaproteobacteria; order Rhodobacterales; family Rhodobacteraceae; genus CABZJG01. The sequence continues at coordinate 11,183 of CBFHXE010000072.1, forward strand.
GCAGGCCTGCAGGTGGTGATGGACCGATGCCCAAAGATCGAACTTTTCCGCCCATTTTGGAAACCCAAACTACATCTAGGAATATAGCAATGGCTCAAACAATCACAAAAGGCGTCAAAGCGCTCTTGGCCGAAGCAAACAAAGTGGTCACAACCGTGTCTATTGAAGAGGCGCAAGCTCTTTTGGACAGCCCAGACCATGTTTTTGTCGATCTACGCGATATTCGGGAATTAAAGCGCAGCGGCAAAATTCCCGGTGCGTTTTCGTGCCCGCGCGGAATGCTAGAGTTTTGGATTGATCCGGACAGCCCCTACCACAAAGAAATATTCAATCAGGACAAAACTTATCTGTTTTACTGTGCCAGTGCGTGGCGCTCAGCATTAAGCGCCCAAGTTGCCATGGAAATGGGTCTTGCCCCTGTGGCGCATATTGCAGGCGGATTTAGCGCATGGCTTAAGGCCGACGCCCCAATCGAAGAGCTGGAATAACCAAGCTAGTATGATCGAGGCATGTCCAGCACGTGCTCGGAGATGTAACTTAAAATAAGGTTGGTCGAAATCGGCGCCACCTGATAGAGACGTGCTTCGCGAAATTTGCGCTCGACATCGTATTCTTCGGCAAAGCCAAACCCGCCATGGGTTTGGACACAGGCCTCTGCCGCCGCCCATTGTGCATCTGCGGCCAAAAGCTTTGCCAAATTGGCTTCTTCACCCGGATTGCCGCCCGCCTCATAAAGCGCAATCGCTTGTTTTAGCATCAGTTCTGCGGCACGCATTTGCGAATAGGCGCGGGCAATGGGAAATTGCACCCCTTGGTTTTGCCCGATTGGCCGATCAAACACCGTTCTGTCACTGGCATAGTGAGAGGCTTTTTCGATAAACCACTTTGCATCCCCAATACATTCAGCCGCAATCAAAATACGTTCGGCATTCATCCCCGATAGAATATAGCGAAACCCCTGCCCTTCTTCGCCGATTAAGTTCGCCGCTGGAACCGGCATTTCATCAAAGAAAAGCTCAGTTGTGGCATGATTCATCATTGTTCGAATGGGCCGAATGCTCAAAGAGCTTCCAAGCACATCCCGCATATCAACCAAAAACACAGACAGCCCTTGGGTTTTTTTGGTCACTTGATCGCGCGGCGTGGTGCGCGCCAAAAGCACCAAAAGATCCGAGTGTTCCGCCCGGCTTGTCCAGATTTTCTGGCCATTGATCACATAGGTGTCCCCTTCGCGCCGCGCTGTGCACTTTAGCGATGTGGTATCCGTGCCGCTGCTGGGTTCGCTCACCCCAAAGGCCTGCAACCTTAGGGCGCCGCTGGCAACATCCGGCAGGTACTGCGCCTTTTGCGTTTCCGATCCATGCCGAAGAAGAGTGCCCATAGTGTACATTTGTGCATGGCAGGCGGCCGCGTTGCCACCTGAACGGTGGATTTCTTCCAAGATTGCGGCGGCGGCTGATAAGGGCAATGACAGGCCGCCAAACTTTTCGGGGATCAAGGCCGCCAAATATCCGGCGTCAGTCACTGCAGCCACAACTTCGCTGGGAGAGCTATTTTCGCGATCG
>CBFHXE010000073.1:0-12487 GCA_965659715.1 uncultured Paracoccaceae bacterium
CATTCCTTGTTGCCGTGTTGTTGGTAAAGATCGTTCTGACCACGGCATGTCTGAGTTTAGGTCTGTTTGGCGGTATCTTTTCTCCATCACTGGTTATCGGCGCCAGCGCGGGTGCGATTGCCCTTGGTTTATGTAATATGGTCGGGGTAGATCCGGTTGGCTCGATTGGTATCGTTATATGTGGAATGGCGGCCGTATCCTCGGCGGTTATCGGAGCCCCAATTGCCGGTGTGATGGTGGTGTTAGAGCTAACGGGCTCATATGAGTATGCGCTTCTTGCAATGGTTAGCATTGTCACAGCTGTTTTGACATCACATCACCTTTATGGCCATTCATTCTTTGATCGCCAATTGTCTGATCGTGGAATTGATATTGCAAGCGGTCGTACTGGTCTTGAAATGATGGATCGCAGTATAGTGGGTATTGTCCACGATGATTACGCTCGGCTGTCATCTGCAGACAGTGCCGAGAGCGGGATAAATGTAATGCTTAGCGCCGGGATGAGCGAAGCCTACATTCTAGAGGAAAACAATAATTTCGTCGGTAAGGTAACTTTACAAAAACTGCTTATGGCTGAGCGGAAATCAACAATCACAAGTCTACTTCAACAGGATCCAATTTCAATAAAAGCAGATGCATCTTTGCAGCAAGCCATGGAAATTGCGGTTGAATTTGTGGGTGAAAGTATTCCTATTATTGATCGCGACACGAATAAGATGCTTGGAATTGTCACCGAGGGTGATTTGTTCAAAGATTACTTGCAACTGCAAAACAAGATTGTTGATCTTGAAAGGCGGTAGTTGATTTATTCTTTTATCTCATCGTCGTAAACGCCCCAAAATGCGCTTTTGGGCAACCAGCCTTTAAATCCACCGGCGCGTAGTTGGCACCACTCAATCGTGCATTTTTCTAAGTTTGCAATGGCAGTTTTTTCAAACCGTGCCACAACCAAACTGTCTTTGTCCGGCTGTGAAAACAAAGGCTGCATATCTTGAAGGACAATAGCGCTTCGAACCCCTGAGAGTAGGGAATAATGCACCCAACCTCCGGCGCCATCAATATCCCGAACACGGCGCCAGTTTCCATATTCTGCATAGATTTCCAAAGGCATATGTTTGCGTTTGAAAACCCAATCAATCCGATGGGAAAGCGACGGCCCACGGCGTGCGTTGGCTTCGGTGGCCTTGAGCGATACAAATCTTGGCATTGGAAGATTGGTAATAGGCCCTTTCTCTTGGGCGCAAAGAGAACCTGCGAAAATACTCAGCACACATAGGATAAAGCTTAACCGTTTCATCGGGGCCTGCTCAAAAACCACACATGTTTTGTCTAGGGGTTCTTGTGCCCAGATGCAACTTGCGTCAGTTTAAACTTGGCGTAGGAACTTAACTTAGGGGGACGACATGTCTAGCGATCAAATAAGCATAGTGGTTACCCGTCGATTGCCGGATGCAGTTGAAGCCCGGTTAAAAGAGCTTTTTGATGTTAGGCTGCGTGACAGCGACGAACCGATGACCCGGTCCGAATTGGCACAAGCCGTGAAAACTGTTGATGTTTTGGTGCCTACTGTAACTGATCGGATTGATGCGGCCTTGCTGGCGCAGGCTGGTCCTCGGCTTAAGCTACTGGCAAATTTTGGCGCTGGGATAGATCACATTGATGTTGATACTGCGCGCCAACGTGGGATTTTGGTGTCTAATACGCCGGGTGTGTTAACCGATGATACGGCTGATATGGTTATGGCGTTGATGTTGAGTGTCACGCGGCGCATCCCTGAAGGGCTGGCTGTGATGCAGTCAGGAGACTGGGCAGGATGGGCTCCGAATGCATTTTTGGGTGGGCGGCTTGGTGGTCGCCGCCTTGGCATTTTAGGGATGGGGCGCATTGGACAGGCCGTTGCACGCCGCGCTGCCGTATTTGGCATGCAGATACATTATCATAATCGCAAACGCCTAAGAGCCGAGATCGAAGAAGAGCTAGGCGCGACCTATTGGGAAAGCCTTGACCAGATGGTTGCGCGTATGGATGTAATCTCGATCAATTGTCCACACACCCCGTCGACGTTCCATTTAATGAATGCGCGGCGGCTAAAGTTGATGAAATCAACGGGGGTAATTATCAATACGTCCCGAGGTGAGGTGATTGATGAAAATGCGCTGACAAGAATGCTGCGCGCTGGTGAGTTGGATGGGGCGGGTTTGGATGTTTATGAGCATGGGACAGACATTAATCCTCGTTTAAGGCAGCTGAGCAATGTTGTTCTTTTGCCTCACATGAGCTCTGCCACAATCGAGGGCCGCATAGAAATGGGCGAAAAGGTATTGATTAACATCAAAACCTTTGCTGACGGGCATAGGCCGCCAGATCAGGTTGTGCCGGGAATGCTTTAAGTTCTGATCGGTATCGCCGGACCTTAAAAGTCCGACGATGCCGCAAACTTCGTCTTTTAGAAAACTGCAAAAGGTTTAGACGAAATGTTGGCCGCCATTGGCTGTAATGGTGGAACCATTGATAAAGGCCGCATCATCCGAGGCTAAAAATACTACACAGCGTGCGATTTCTTCTGGTTCACCCAAACGGCCTGTCGGAATTTGTGCAACAATACCATCGCGCACTTTTTCAGGCACAGCCATAACCATATCGGTGGCAATATAGCCCGGGCAGACCGCATTGGCTGTGATGCCGAAGCGCGCACCTTCTTGGGCAAGTGATTTGGTGATGCCAAGGTCTCCTGCCTTCGATGCCGCGTAGTTCACCTGAGCAAACTGACCTTTCTGACCATTGATCGAACTGATGGTGATAATGCGGCCGAATTTACGTTCGCGCATGCCGGGCCAGATTGGATGGGTCATATTAAAAACGCCAGTAAGATTTGTGTCGATCACTTGTGACCATTGCTCTTTGGTCATTTTATGAAACGGGGCGTCGCGTGTGATCCCAGCGTTATTAACCAAGATATCAACTGGGCCAAGCTCTGCTTCGACTTTTGAAATGCCCGCGGCACATTCATCATAGTCTGCAACATTCCATTTGAACGTCTTAATACCTGTTTGCTCGGTAAAGGCGGCAGCCGCCGCATCGTTCCCAGCATAGGTCGCTGCAACTTGATATCCTGTGTTGCTCAGAGCAACTGAAATAGCGGCGCCAATGCCGCGTGATCCGCCGGTAACCAGCGCTGTTCTAGACATAAAGGGTCTCCTTAGAATTTAATTGCCTTGGTAATTCTATTACGTTTATTGTATTAATTTAGCAATATTATTTGGCAAAGAAATTTCTGCAGTGCAGCAATTTTTGGGCAAAAAAAGGGGAGTACCCCTTTTTTATTGAATTAAATCAGTCTCTTTCGAGACACATCGCAACGCCCATTCCGCCACCGATACAAAGTGTCGCAAGGCCTTTTTTCGCATCTCGGCGCTTCATTTCAAACAGCAAGGTGTTCAAAATACGCGCTCCAGAGGCTCCAATCGGATGGCCAATAGCAATCGCACCGCCGTTGACATTCACGATCTCAGGGTCCCATCCCATGTCTTTGTTCACCGCGCAGGCTTGCGCTGCAAAGGCTTCGTTGGCTTCAACCAAATCCAGATCTGACACCGACCAACCGGCTTTTTCCAATGCCTTGCGGCTGGCATAGACCGGTCCAACACCCATAATTGCTGGGTCAAGTCCAACAGTTGCATAAGAAGCAATGCGGGCCAAAGGTTCGATACCGCGCTTTTCTGCTTGATCCGCGCTCATGAGCAGTGCACCAGCAGCGCCGTCATTGATGCCCGAGGCATTGGCCGCTGTTACACTGCCCTCTTTGACAAATGCAGGTCGCAGTTTTTGCATGTTTTCGATGGTCGCTCCGTGGCGGATGTACTCATCTTGATCCACTATGATATCGCCCTTTCGGGTTTTAACGGTGAAGGGCGTTATCTCATCGGTAAACTTACCTGCTTTTTGTGCCGCTTCGGCTTTGTTTTGCGAGCTAACGGCAAATTCATCCTGCATATCGCGGCTAATCTGCCATTTTTGAGCAACATTTTCAGCGGTTTGTCCCATGTGATACCCATTAAAGGCATCCCATAGGCCGTCCTTAATCATACAGTCTATATACTTAAGATCACCCATTTTATGACCGGCTCGAAGGTGCGCAACATGCGGTGAAAGTGACATGTTTTCCTGACCGCCCGCGGCCACAATATCCGCATCACCCAGTTGGATGTGCTGCGCGGCCAAAGCAACGGCTCGCAAACCCGATCCACAAACCTGGTTAATACCCCAAGCCGAGCTTTCAATCGGCAAACCTGCGTTCACATGTGCTTGGCGTGCTGGGTTTTGTCCCTGACCTGCGCTCAGCACCTGGCCAAGAATGGTTTCGGATACGTCCGATTTTTCGATGCCTGCGCGATCAACCAAGGCTTCTAAAACGGTTGTGCCCAAATCATGGGCGGGCGTATTGGCAAAGGATCCGGTAAAGCTGCCAACTGGGGTGCGGGCGGCTGAGGCAATTACTACATTCGTCATTTTTGCGATCTCCAAAAGAAAACACTGCAGATAAAATCTGCTCGTTGAGCGCATTGATAACCGAAATGCTGCAATGCGGCAACTACCAAGCTGTCGGATGACCTAATCAGGCGAACTTTTTTGATTTCTGCGCCCAAGGCGGATGAACAGTCGGAACCCCGAAATAATATCCCTGTTGGCAATCGACCCCTGTGCTGCACAGCCATTCACTGGCTTCGATGGTCTCAACGGCTTCTGCAATGGCGAACATATCAAAATGTTCTGCAATAGAAATAAGAGCTTGCGTCAATACCTGATTGTCTGCATTTGACTCTATATTGCGCATGAATTGACCATCAATTTTTAGTATATCAAAATGGAAATCACGCAGATATCGAAATGAAGTTGCCCCGGAACCAAAGTCATCCAATGCAAAACGAATGCCGCGCCTGTTCATATCGCGCATAAAATTCATCACCAACTCGGGCACAAGCATGGCAGAACTTTCGGTGATTTCTAAGATAAGGCGCGCCCCGAGGGTCGAATCATATCGCGGTGCTTTTCCAAGGATTTCCAACCAGCGGCCATAGCCGATAGATCGGGCCGACATATTAATCGACAGCTTTATCTGTGGATTAGGTGCGAGCGTGCGCAGCCCTATTTCCAGCGCCTTACAATCGATAAGCCGGCCAGTTTCAAGTTCTTCCACTTTATGGATGAATTCGCCCGCGGGAATAATGCGCCCCGTTGGGTCGGGTATGCGGATCAAGCCTTCGTAAAAAACAATGGTATGAGGTTTTGAGCTGGTGACTATTGGTTGAAACGCCAGCATTGCTTCATCATGCCTCAGAGCTGCATCGACCATTGAAACACTGGTTTTATCACGTTGGGCAACAGCGTGATCTAGCGGGTTTTCTTCATGTGCCAAAACATCAAGTCGGTTGCGGGTTTCCATTTTCCCCTCCATCATCAACTTGGTCAGACTGCCGAAAATAAGATAACAAAGCCCTGATGGATAGAAATTGAACGAATTATGATGAACAAAGACAATCTGTGTGGCTGGGTTGGACAGGACCCGCTTTATATTGCCTATCATGATAGCGAATGGGGCATCCCTGTATATGATAGCCGCGCGCTTTGGGAAAAATTGACCTTAGAAGGCTTTCAGGCCGGTCTAAGTTGGATTACCATATTGAAAAAGCGCGATAATTTCCGCAGAGCATTCGCTGGCTTTGATCCTAACGTGATTGCAGATTGGGGCGTAGATCAAGTTGAAACCCTGATGCAGGATAGTGGGATTATACGCCACCGTGGTAAAATTGAGGCGACGATAGGCAATGCAAAAGCATGGCAAAACATCGAAAAATCCCAAGGATTTGATACATTTCTTTGGCGTTATACAGACTATAAGCCGATCATAAACGATTGGACCACCCTGTCAGAAGTGCCGGCACAAACCCCTTTGTCACAACAGATTTCCCGTGATTTAAAAGCGGCTGGCTTTAAGTTTTGCGGCCCCACGATTGTCTACGCTTTCCTGCAGGCCTCTGGTATGGTCAACGATCATCTGGTGGGCTGTCCGGCCCGCGAATTGCGGCGCTAAAAGCGGCAAATTGGGCTGTCTGTTTTACGTCAGTATCGCGGCAGTTTTGCACAGGTGCGCTAAACCGGCTGATAAGCCCTTCAAATCAGCACATTTGTTTGTTCCAACAGAGCATTGACTCCCCCTCTCACCAGTGTATAAGCGCGGCTTCATTGGTGTTGGTGGCTCCCGCAAGGGATCGCCTGTCAGGAGCAATCCAGAGGACAACGCCCTTCAAAGTGGCCCCAAGGGGACATAACATATAAAGAAGGAGATCAGCCGTGACCAAACGCACGTCTGCCAAGTATAAAATCGATCGCCGGATGGGCGAAAACATCTGGGGTCGCCCCAAATCACCGGTCAACCGCCGCGAATATGGCCCTGGCCAGCATGGCCAGCGCCGCAAGGCAAAACTTTCGGACTTTGGTCTGCAGTTGCGCGCCAAGCAAAAGCTCAAAGGCTATTACGGCGATCTGACCGAAAAACAATTCCGCCGCATCTATGCAGAAGCCGAGCGTATCCGTGGCGATACCGGCGAAAACCTGATCGGTCTGCTTGAGCGCCGTCTGGACGCGGTTGTCTACCGCGCCAAGTTTGTGGCCACAATGTTTGCCGCGCGTCAGTTTGTGAACCACGGCCATGTCACTGTGAACGGCAAGCGGGTGAACATCCCGTCTTACCGGGTCAAAGAAGGTGACGTGATCGAAGTGCGCGAAAAATCAAAACAGATCGTTGTCGTGCTTGAGGCCGTACAGCTGACCGAGCGTGATGTTCCAGATTACATCAATGCAGACCATTCGAAAATGGCAGCAACATTTGTCCGCACACCAGGACTTGGCGACGTGCCTTATCCGGTGATGATGGAACCCAATCTCGTCATCGAATACTACGCCCAGAACTAATAGAAGTTCACTGCAAAAAATAGGGGCCGTGACGGGAAACCGCCACGGCCTTTTTCGTTTCCCTCTGGTCATGGCCCCCCACCGCAGCTAAGAAGAAACCCAAGTTGGAGTCGTTCACATGGATAAGATCAAGCCACAACCCGGGATCGATAAAATCGAGCTCTACCAAGGCGGCGCTGCGTATGTCGACGGGGTGAGCAATATTGTCAAACTGAGCTCAAACGAAAACCCCAACGGGCCCAGTGAGGCAGCAATAGATGCGTTTCGCAAAATTTCTCATGAATTGCACCTGTATCCATCCAGTGATCACAGCAGCCTTCGGCGCGCAATTGCCGCCCAATTTGAGCTAGAGGCAGACAACATCATCTGCGGGACAGGCAGTGATGAAATTATCAATATGATTTGCCAAGCCTATGCAGGGCCGGGTGATGAAGTCATTCATACCGAGCATGGATTTGCGATGTACCGCATATCCGCGCTCGCCGCCGGCGCAAGCCCGGTAGAAGTGAAAGAGCGCAATCGCATCACCGATGTGGATGCCATTTTGGCTGCTTGCACGGATCGCACACGGCTGGTGTTTATCGCCAATCCCAATAATCCCACTGGCACCATGATTGATGAGGGGAAAGTAACCCGTTTGGCGGATGGTTTACCCAACCATGTACTTTTGGTTCTTGATGGAGCCTATGCCGAATATATTGAAGGCTTTGATGGCGGCGCCAGCTTGGTCGAAAATCGCACAAATGTTATCATGACACGCACATTTTCCAAGCTCTACGGTCTTGGCGGATTGCGGGTTGGCTGGGGATATGGGCCGCGGGCGGTGATTGATACTTTAAACCGGGTGCGCGGGCCGTTTAATGTCTCTTCTGCTGCGCTTGCCGCAGCCGAGGCGGCGGTGAAAGATCAAGACTATGCCGATAAATGCAGACGCGACAACAACCGGTTGCGTGATTGGCTGTCGATTGCTTTGGCAGAACACGGTGTGACATCTGATCCATCCCTCACCAATTTCATTTTGGCGCGCTTTGCCTCGCAGTCGCAGGCCGAGGCCTGTGATGAATACCTTAAATCCCAAGGTCTGATAGTGCGCCGTGTTGCGGGCTATAACCTGCCCGATTGTCTGCGCATTTCAGTGGGCGATGAAAGCGCGTGCCGCCGTGTGGCGCATGCAGTTGGGCAGTTTAAGGCGGGTGTGAAATGAGCCAGGTTTATGACCGTGTTGCCCTCATCGGACTTGGGCTTATTGCTTCGTCCATGTTTTGGGCGATCAAGCGCGCTGGGCTGGCCGGCGAAGTAACTGGCTATGCAAGATCGCAGGAAACCCGCGATACAGCGCGCCGTATCGGGCTGTGCGATCGGGTGTTCGACAGCGCCCGTGAGGCCGTCGAAGGCGCCGATTTGGTGGTGCTTTGTGTGCCGGTGGGTGTGATGGGTGATGTTGCGGCCGATCTTGCCCCTGCGCTAAAACCCGGCGCCACGATCAGTGATGTTGGCTCGGTGAAACGTGCCGTTATTGATGCCGTTGCGCCGCATATTCCCGAAACTGTGCATTTCATTCCGGCGCATCCGCTTGCTGGGACCGAACATTCCGGGCCAGAAAGTGGATTTGAAAGCCTGTTTGACAACCGATGGTGCCTCCTGGTGTCCGACAATGGCGCAGATGAACAGGCCATAGCGGCTTTGCAGCAGCTGTGGCAAGGCATGGGTGCAAAAGTAGAGCGCATGGACCCCGATCACCATGATCTTGTGCTGGCTGTGACCAGCCATGCACCGCATTTAATTGCTTACACAATGGTGGGTGTGGCGGATGATTTAAGCCGCGTGACGGATAGCGAAGTGATCCAATACTCGGCAGCCGGATTTCGGGATTTTACCCGTATCGCCGCCTCGGACCCCACCATGTGGCGGGATGTGTTTCTGGCTAACAAGGACGCCACATTGGAAATTCTTGGCCGCTTTACCGAAGAGCTGTTTGCCCTGCAGCGGGCAATCCGGCGCGGTGATGGCGCGCATCTGCACGACTATTTCACCCGAACGCGGCAAATTCGCCGCGGCATCATTGAAGCGGGTCAAGACACAGATGCGCCCGACTTTGGACGGGGTCAGGCCGCCAAGGATTAGCCTTAAGCTGCGCACTGTGACGCAACGTCGAGCGGCACTGGGGTTGCGTCAGTGCTTCTGTAAGTCTTTGAATTAATTATCTTATAAAATGATTTGGGTTTGTGAAGGCGCCCCATAGATCATTTTCGAGTTTACTTTTCGGGGGTATACACGTTTTCTGAGTGCGGTGGATATGCCGGCATGGCAGGTCTTTCATTGAAAAGATGCGCTTCAACATCTCAAGGTCAGAGAGCGCAAGGTACATTCGGGGGCAGGATGTCGGTTTACGGTGAAAATGAAGATCAGGGAAAATACTGGAATGAAAAACCCGGTCGTTCATGGGTCGTGCACGACCACGAGATGAACAACAGGTTTCAGAATATCACGGATATTTTATTTGCCAACCTTGATGCGCCAAACCTGAGCAACGCTTTGGATATCGGCTGTGGGGCAGGTGCCACCACGCTGCGGATGGCAAAAGCACTATCTGGGCGCGGCGCGGTCACCGGAATAGACATATCGGATGCGCTGCTTGGCCTGGCGCGCGAAAAAGCCAGCGCTGTGGAGAATGTGACATTTACATGGGCCGATGCCCAATCCTATCAGTTTGAACCGGCCGGTTTTGATGGCGCATTTTCCCGCTTCGGGGTGATGTTCTTTGCCAATCCGGAAAAAGCCTTTGCCAACCTCCGCGCGGCCTTAGCCTCCGGATCAAAGCTTGTCTTTGTCTGCTGGGCACCTTTGAAGGATAATCCGTTCTTTCTTGAGCCTATGGAAGTGGTGAGCAGGCACACAAATGCACCTGTTATCGCGCCCGGCACAGCGCCGGGGCCAATGGCGTTTGGCGACCGTGATTATCTGTCGGGTATTTTGCGCCGGGCAGGGTATCAAGCGACCGAGATTGCAACCCGGCAAACCACGCTGGACACCCGACAAAGCCCGCAAGAAGATGCCGCTTTGCTCATGAAAATCGGCGCTGGTGCACGCATGCTTTTCGAAGCCGAGCCAAGCAAGGCGCAGGTGCACAGCTTGCAAGAGGATTTTGTGCGAATGTCTGCAGCCAAAAGAAGCGGCGGCATCACCCGCTATCCGGCAACCATCCATGTGGTCACTGCAACGGCATAATCCAATTTTGAAGAGGTAAAGAGCAAAATGAGCAACCAAATTGAAACAATGCCCCCTGCAATGACGACGCAAGAGGCCTTATCCCTAACCGGATTTGAGCAAATAAACGGCATCTTAATGGGCCGGTTTGCCCCGCCAAGCATCGGTACATTAATGAAATATAAAATGCATGCGGTCGCGGAGGGACGGGTGGTTTTTCGCGGCTCGCCGGACGGCACTGTTCTTAACCCGATGGGCAGCGTGCATGGCGGCTGGTATGGCACTGTCCTCGACAGCGCAATGGCCTGCGCCGTCACCACCCGCGTGCCCAAAGGCTGCATTGCGACAACGCTGGAATATAAGTTGAACATCATCCGCCCTATTCCGGTGGGAATGATGGTTGAAGCCATCGGGGAAACCGATCATGTTGGCCGCTCTACCGGAGTGGCGCAGGGCAAAATCATCGGGGTTGAAAACGGTCAACTTTATGCAACGGCTTCAACCACCTGCATGGTGATTAAACTTGAGCCGCCAAAATCTACTTAGCTTCACTCTGACAAAGGCGCAGAGCCATTCGGTAAATTGGCTCATTTAGCGAAGCTGTTTTAGGGGGGCTTTTGCACGGGGCAAGTGCCCTCACAAAGGGCCTAGTCTCCATCGGCAATCCCCTGGGTGCGCAGCCGTGCGCGCCGCGCCCGATAACTGGGCAGTGCCACCAATAGAACCGCAAGCGCCAAAAGCCCCATGGTCATTGGCCGTTCTAGAACGAAACTAAAGCCGTCATAAAGCTGCATGGAGCGTGAAAAATTGTCCTCAAGCATCCGCCCCAAGATAAAACCGATCAGCAAAGGCGCCAGTGGGTAATCGGCAAAGCGCAGCACTGTGGCGCAGATGCCAAACCCCACAAGGATCAGCAGCTCGGTGGCGTTGTTTTGCCCGATATAAGCCCCCATCAGGGTGAAAAATAAAATAAACGGGATCAGATAATTGCGCGGAATTGTCAGCACTTTTGCAATATAGGGGATCAGCGGCAGGTTGAGGATTAGCAAGATCACATTGCCCACATACATCGAAATAATCACCGACCAGAAAATTTCCGGCTGATCCACCATCAAGCGTGGCCCGGGTGAGACATTCAAAGCGATGAGCGCACCCAAAAGAATGGCCGTTGTGCCCGATCCCGGAATGCCCAGTGTCAAAAGCGGCACAAAAGACCCTGTGCAGGCGGCATTATTGGCACTTTCTGGCGCGGCCAGACCTTTGACCGATCCCTTGCCAAACTGGGCCTGATCTTCTTTCGAGGCAATGTTGCGTTCAACCGCATAGCCCAGAAAGCTGGCAATGGTCGCCCCCGCACCGGGTAGCACGCCGATTAAAAACCCTTGAATCGATTGACGGCCAATCACCGGTGCGATGGCGCGGGCTTCTTCGCGGGTAATCCGAAGGTCTTTGATGTCCTCATTGGCTTTGCCGCTGTTTGATCGCGCCGGATCAAGCACCAGATACAGCGCCTCTGGCAGGGCAAACATCGCCATTGCTAGGGTGATAAACCCAAAGCCGGATTGCAGATCCATAATCCCCATGGTGAAGCGTGGCAGGTTAAACAAAGCGCCTTCGCCCACTGTGGCCATGATCAGCCCCAAGAGCGTCATCAGCAGCGCTTTGCCCACTTGCCCCGTGCCGGCAAAAGCCGCGATGGCCGACAGCCCCACCACCATCAGCGCGAAATACTCAGCCGAATGGAACAGCAAGGCCACGCTGGCCAGCGCAGGGGCAAAAATCATCAGCAGGATGGCGCCAATGGTGCCGCCGCTAAACGAGGCGATGGCCGCAACGGTCAGGGCTTTGCCTGCTTTGCCCTGCCGCGCCATGGGGTAGCCATCAAAGCTTGTGGCAACGGTCGAAGCCACACCGGGTGCATTGATTAAAATCGACGAGGTCGAGCCGCCAAAAATAGCGCCATAATAAACACCGGCCAAAAGAATGATCGCCGCCGAAGGATCGCCAATGGTGATGGCGATGGGGATCATGATGGCGATGATCGACATCGGCCCCAAACCGGGCAGCATACCGATAAATGTGCCGATCAGGCAGCCGCCCACCACCATAAGAATATTGGTGATGGAAAAGGCGGTTCCAAGCCCAAGCAGTAGACCTTCTAGCATTTCATCACCTTATTACGTCAAAACATAGGGCAGGGGTCGCAGGAATATCCCAAGCACCACTTGCACCAGATACCACACAAATCCGCTCGCCTGAGCAGAGATTATCAACAGCCTAATCCACTTGAGTTCACCAAGCACGGCCG
>CBFHXE010000074.1:0-12212 GCA_965659715.1 uncultured Paracoccaceae bacterium
TGATCACCGCTTGAATACGCGCACCGTTTTAATGAACCCAATCAGTAGATTTATTTATCTAAATATGAATTATCACTTGGAACACCACTTGTTCACAATGGTTCCTTACTACAACCTACCAAAACTTCATTTGCTCATAAAACATGATGTTCCACCGCCTGAACCGTCAATCCCTGCGGCATTCATGCGTTTGCTGCCCGTATTGGTTAAACAGCTGAAATATGAGGATGCCGTTATTGTGCCAAAGCTGCCTGACGGTGCGACGCCTTACAGGTCTGAAGTTGAAAAACTACGCCCTCATGCGATCTAATATTCATGATTAGCCTTTAGCAAAAATGCTCCCGAATTACACCTTGATTAAGGTTGTTTTGAAGGCCTTGATGTACTCATTAAGCGGCGAAATCTTGAGTTTTACATTTAAAAAATATCTGTCGTCAGGGGCTTTGGGGCAGAAAAAGCGTTAATTCTGTCTATTATTGATTAACGCAATTGACCGTTACTAAACCCTAATCTTGTTTGAAACCGGTTAGATGGTAAAAAAATGGCCTATAAACTACGGGCGGCTGTTCCCTTTAAAGATCAAAGTCAAGCCAGATGGGTTCGGATGTACTAGGCCGGCCTTGGCAGGCTAGGACATATCCACGCCTTAGATTGTGCTTTGACAGTGCTTTGATCGATACCATATCAACCTCTCCACACCTGAGTTGGCTCATGCACGTCCCGCAGTGCCCTTCGGTGCAGGACACCGGAACATCTACACCTGCCGCAAGTGCCGCTTGAAGAAGGGTCATACCAGCGATGTAGGGGGCTTTATGGTCGTCGCCATCTAGAGTAATACGGAAGTGATCAATCAAGGCTGGCTGCTCACTAATGCCCAACCCTACCGCTGAAACAGGTTTGTCATCAGGCGACATGAAGCGCTCTGTCATAATCCACGCATTTTTCTCAAAAAAAGCCGCTAATGTATTCTCGGCCTCGTTAAGTGCTATGTGAACACACCAAACAATTTCTTCAAGACCCAGACCGGCGCGGTGTTTGCCGTCCCGCATTTTCCGCCGCGCGGCGCGCCTTATTTTTTTTACTATTGGGTTTGCCCACCGCAGGCGCCAGATTTTTACCGCCTTTGGGCTTATCAGAAGCAACACCTCGCTTGGCTTCATAAGCAGCATATGGTTTGCCAAATGATTTCCCATTGGCTTTGTCACCCGATTTGCCAGAAGCTTTGCCGCCGTGTTTTGCCCCACGAGGTTTGTGCTCAACAACAGCGCCATCTTCACGGGCCCGCTGCATGGGAGAGCGCGGCTTTTCAAAACGGCGAGACGCGTTGGAGGCACCCGGCTTGCTGCCCGATTTCACCCCCGCTTTTGGTTGCGCCGAAGTGGTTTGCCGCGCGGGTTTTGCGGAGCGATGCGGTTTGGAACGGTTGGGTTTGGCAGAGGAGGCTTCGGCAGTGGATACCAGCATCGTCTGTCCGTCCTTGGCTTTGCTATGATGCCTGTCTTGCTTTGTGGGGTCACCTTTGTGACCAACTTCCCCTTTGCGCGTTCTTGCCGGTTTTTGCGAGGGCTTGCATGCGGGCTTCGGCCCTTTGGCAGCTGCCGGCACGTAGTTCAGCGCTGAAAGAACCAAACCGCCTTCCACTTTCATTTCCATGCCAAGCGCCTGCGTGAAACCCGTAACAGCCTTTTGTGAAATCTCTATAAAAGTTTCATCATTTTGAATACGGATCGCACCAATATCATCTTTGGTGATATGCCCTGCATTGCATAAAGTTGGCAGAAGACGGCGCACTTCAGCACCTTGATTGCGGCCCTGATTGACCGAAAACCATTTGGAAGGACCAAAAGGCGCAGAGGGTTTTGCAGAGCGGAGGTCTGCCGCAGCTGAAAGCTCTTCGGGGGCTGAAACACGTTGAGCATACAAACGCAGATAGGCTGCCGCAATCTGCTTATGATCAAATTGTGCGGCCAACTGCTCAACCATTTCTGATTCACCCGAGGAAATCGGCTCGGCCCACATTGGATCGGCAAGCAATCGCTCTTGATCACGCTGACGCACCGCTTCGGCTGAAGGCGCCTCTCCCCATTCAGCAGATAGTTTTGCCCCTTGCAAAATACGCTCGGCCTTACGTCGCAGCTTGGCCGTTACGATCAAACAGCTCTCCCCTTTTCGCCCGGCGCGCCCAGTGCGACCCGAACGATGAAGTAGCGTTTCATGGTTATTGGGCAATTCAGCATGCACCACCAAATCCAAACCAGGCAAGTCAATCCCACGCGCGGCCACATCCGTGGCAACACAGACCCGGGCGCGGCCATCCCTCATTGCTTGCAGCGCATGGCTGCGCTCGGCCTGGGATAACTCTCCGGACAAGGCCACGACAGAAAAATTACGATTGGAAAGCCGCGTGGTGACCCTGTTGACCATTGCCCGCGTATTGCAAAATACAATCGAATTTGGGGCTTCGTAAAACCGCAATATATTGACGATAGCATTTTCAGCATCATGGTTGGCCACTGTCATCGCGTTGTATTTGATGTCGTTATGTTGTTTTGTTTCTGCAACGGTGGTGACGCGCACTGCGTTCCGCTGATAGCTTTTGGCCAAAGTTGCGATTGTTTTGGGGACTGTGGCCGAAAACATTAACGTACGGCGATCATCAGGTGCTTCGCTAAGAATAAATTCAAGGTCTTCACGAAACCCCAAATCTAACATTTCATCAGCTTCGTCTAACACCAGCCCGCGCACCGAGGATAAATCAATACTGCCGCGCATAATATGATCTCGTAGGCGACCAGGTGTCGCTACCACAATATGCGCCCCTCGCCCTAAGGCACGACGTTCGTCGCGCATATCCATGCCGCCGACGCAAGACGCCATAACAGCCCCTGCAGGAGCGTAGAGCCACGCCAATTCCCGCTTCACCTGCAATGCCAATTCCCGCGTGGGCGCGATAATCAAAGCAAGTGGAGCATCAGCAATGCCAAAACTGTCTTCTTCACCCAGCAAGGTCGCACCTAATGCCAATCCAAAACCGACAGTTTTGCCCGATCCAGTTTGCGCTGAGACGAGAAGATCCACGTTTTGCAATTCAGCATCGGTCACAGCCTTTTGAACAGGCGTCAGAGTTTCATATCCCCGTTTAGCCAGGGCATCTGAAAGGGTTTTTTTCACAGGCGTCTTCTTTTCTAAGCTAAGGAGCGGTTTGATCTTTGCAAGCCGCGTGCCTAAGCCTTTTGATCCGCTTTGTATAGATGTTAGATCACGCTCTTTGCGTTCAAGTTGCTTTATTTTGTTTAAATTTAGTTTTTCTAATCTCACAAAGCCCGGAACATGAAGCTACCAATCTCAGATACTCTAACCAAAAGTAATATTTATTTTGGGGGCTGGACACCAAAGCATATACGCATACTTGACTTTATTCAGATTGAATAAGATTTCTTGTAACAAAAAACTAGATTACTTTTGGGTATGGAGCCAAATGACATCTAATGTTCGCGCAATTCTTATCTGCTTATTGGCTTACCTTTTCTTTGACTTGATGGCTGTCCATGTGCGAATTTTATCTGCACGTTATTCGCCTCAGGAGTTATCAGTATACCGTAATGTTTTAGGGATTGTTCCTACTGTAGGCCTTTTGGCATACACCCGAGAGTTAAGATTGGAGCTTAACGCATATAAAATAAAGAGATGGAAACTAGCGTTAGGAAGAGGCTTTTTTGTAGCCCTAGCACAGCTCCTTTTCTACACATCACTGGCTAATCTGGAACTGGCAACTGTATCGACGCTGGGCCAAACAAATGCATTATTTGTCGTATTACTTGCAATCATTATTTACAGAGAGCACGTAGGCTTATGGAGTTGGGGTGCAATTGCAATTGGTTTTACTGGTGCTGTTTTAATTGTGCAGCCCGGCTCTGACGTGTTTACTTGGACGGCGTTAATGCCAATCGGCGCTGCATTTTGCTACGCGTCTTCTATGGTAACATTACGAAGTTTTGACACAACAATTTCTAGCGCTGTGCTTTACTTATACTCTGCAACATCTGCTGCAGTTGGAGCCATTTTAATAGCGGCAATAACTATCGATTTTAGCCCGATCCAATCATTTAAAGACGGCCTATTAATATTTAGCATGTCTATATGCGGTAGTTTTGGAGTTATCTTCTTAATGTATGCTTTCCGTAATGCGCCAGCAGCGGTTCTTGCACCTTTCAGTTATTTTGGCATCATAACTGCGTTTTGTTTTGGTTGGTTCATTTTTGGAGAATTTCCAATTGACACCCTATTTCCCGGAATTTTCCTAATAATACTTTCTGGTCTAACCATCCTTTGGCGAGAGCAACGCCAGAAGCCTATATAGACGCAGCCCAATTTTAGTAGATTGATTGGAAGTATTGCAGCGCATTAGTGCACTAGGTTGGTGCAGAGGGTTATATATTGATATCATCTTTTGAGAGAGCAAAGATGATTTTGCTTCTGGAGGTGACCTGTGAATCAGAAGTCTTTCCACAATCAAAGTCAACAATATGCATTTTAACAAATTACTGCTAAACCTGACTAAGCTATCCACAAAAATGGTCCGCCGGCAAGGAGATTGTACACTCTATACCAGCGCTTAAATTCTTCTAATTCTCTGACATTATGAGATACATTATACCCCATTTTATAACCATAAGGTGTATTTTGGCCAGTAATCGACTGAGGGACGGTGCCATGCAGGTATACTTGGGTACTGTATAGAGATCTTCATTTTCAGCCATGAAGTTCTTTATAATCTGAACTGTACCGAACGAACTCAGGGTGATATCCATGCTTCGATCGAAACGACAGGAAATACTTTGGAGCAAATTTTGGGTAAGCAAAGAATATCACTTTTTATTTTCCAAATATCAATGCGAATGTGGCACCAAACGGGGCAGGATCATCTTTTATAACTGGCTACTCTGCTTGTTGGCTATTCTTACAACTTTCCTAAGTCTAAAAAGGCAAATGATATGAAAATTGATACTTTTGGCGTTGAAATGTGGATGAACGAGTGGGAGACAAAATGCACTTTTAACTTGGCTGAAACCTGTGTTGAGAGTTTAACAATTAATGAACTGCTTGAGATGTCTGGACGCAATGAAACCGATTTATCGACGCTTCTACCGCTTAAAATGGCCTATGGAGAAATCAAAGGTTCAGACCGACTTCGAAACGCGATTTCAGCTCTTTATTACAAGCAAGGTGACGAAAATATTCTTGTAACCCATGGTACAATTGGCGCAAATATGTTGGTGCATAAAGCTCTGGTTGAACGTGGAGATCGAGTGATCTCGATTGTGCCAACCTATCAGCAACATTATTCTATCCCCAAAAGCATTGGCGCTGAGATCGATTTGTTGCATTTGAGGGAAGATATGGGCTGGCTACCCGATCTGGGTACTTTAAAAAAAATGGTGGCGTCTGGGGCAAAGTTGATTGCCTTGACAAACCCCAACAATCCAACAGGAGCCCTTATCCCGCGTGAAATGTTGGAGGAAATTGCCGACATCGCCCGCGATGCTGGAGCTTGGGTCCTGTGTGACGAGGTTTACCGAGGAACTGACCAGAGGGGTCAGGGAATGACAGCATCTATGGCAGATATTTATGAAAAAGGGATCAGTACGGCAGGGATGTCCAAGGCTTATAGTCTTGCAGGTCTTAGGTTAGGTTGGATTGCGGCACCCGCTGAGTTGATCGAGGAGGTGATGATCCACCGAGATTATGATACGATCAGCGTCGGTTTGATCGACGATTATTTTGCCGCTCTCGCTTTGGAAAATTATGAGCGGTTACTTCAGCGCTCGCATCGCATCACACGGGGAAACTTGGCACATCTGGCAACTTGGATCGCAAAGGAACCTAAGCTATCTTGGGTAAAACCTGAATCTGGCACAACGGCGCTCGTAAAGCTTGGTTTAGAGATGAAATCCTATGACTTTTGCATCGCACTTTTGCAGGAGAAAGGTGTGATGTTCACACCTGGATCTGCGCTGGGCATGGAAGGGTATGTTAGGATTGGTTATGCTAATAATCCTGACATTCTGACTGCCGGTTTAGAACACGTTTCAGACTTCCTCTCACGTCTCTGATACTTGTGTAAAAACGAAGGCATTTCTTAGCCAATAAAAACCTAGAGTGTATGTCGAGCACCAAGTCCTTAAACATGAAGCCAGCCGTTCCAGAAACTCTATTAAAAAATGGTACATAGCTTGGGGGTTTAACAGCGTTGGGAAAGCAAATTATAGACGTCACTATAGCATATTAAGATGTCGAAAATCCGACAGCCTATGAGCGGGCCAGTCGGGAAATATTTAAAGCACTTAAATTTTACAAAGTGCTTGCCGCACAATTCAAGATTTTTACTCTTAAATTTTTTTGCCATTCAGTTGCTCTGATCTACTTCTGACAGAATACATAGGTAGACTATGGGAAAAAAAGTAATTCTTGATTTCTAAATCGGAGAATATCGCAAAATGAAGCAGCAATTCCAGAAATTTAGCTTTGGTACGCAGGTTCGCAAATCACCCTATTCTGATGCAGCATTAAGGTGGGGCGCTAAAGGTTTCTCGGTTTATAACCACATGTACATTCCTCGAGATTTTGGAGATCCAGTTCAAAACTTTTGGAACTTGGTGAATGATGCTATTTTATGCGATGTCGCTGTCGAGCGTCAGGTGGAAATTAAGGGCCCAGATGCTGCACGTTTCACCCAGTACCTTACCTGCCGTGATATATCAAATTGCGAAGTTGGCCAATGTAAGTATGTTTTGATTACCGATGAAACGGGTGGTGTAATCAATGATCCAATATTATTAAAACTAGCAGAAAATCGCTTCTGGCTATCAATTGCGGACAGTGATGTGTTGCTTTGGGCGAAAGGCGTTGCAGTCCATGCCGGTATGGATGTGCAGATAAGCGAACCAGATGTTTCGCCGCTTCAACTCCAAGGACCTAAATCACGTGATATATTGAGAGCAGCGTTTGGAGACGCACCAACTGATTTGAAGTACTACAGGTTCATTGAATACGACTGGAATGGCGTGCCATTAATTATTTCCCGAACAGGCTGGTCTAGTGAACTTGGCTATGAAATTTTTTTACGTGAAGGGAGCGCGGGTGGTGATTTGTGGGACTATCTGATGGAAGTTGGAAAGCCAAGGGGCCTGCATCCTGG
The DNA here is from genome assembly GCA_965659715.1 of uncultured Paracoccaceae bacterium. GTDB lineage: Bacteria > Pseudomonadota > Alphaproteobacteria > Rhodobacterales > Rhodobacteraceae > CABZJG01. The sequence goes on from CBFHXE010000074.1 coordinate 7,199, forward strand.
GCACACCTCAAGCATTCGAAGGATTGAAGCAGCTATGTTGTCTTACAACGCCGATATGACCGCAGAAGACAACCCCTTTGAACTTGGTATGGGGCATTTTGTTTCTTTGGATAGTGACGTTGAATTTATAGGTAAAGAAGCTTTGATGCATATCAAAAAAACTGGAGTAACCAAGCATTTCATTGGAATGGAAATTGATGGAGACCCCCTTGTAGGCTCAAACGATACACGGTGGCCACTCTTGTCAGCTGGTGAGTCAATTGGCTACGTTACCTCAGCAATATATTCTCCCAGGTTAGACAAAAATATTGCCTTAGCGATGGTCGATTTTGACCGGGCAAAAGTGGGCAGCCAATGCGAGGTTGAATTCGCTGAGCAAACTCGAAACTGCGTTGTAGTTCCCAAGCCATTTTTTGATCCGAAGAAAAGCATCGCCATTAGTGCTTAAATGATATTATCTTCATCGAAATTGGAGCATTTTAATCGTTTTAATATGCTAAAGAACCACTAAATTTTTCCTAGCTCGGGCCTAGATGTGCCTCAATCATTTTGATCGTTCGGATGGCAAGTTCGGTACCAATTTCAGCCGTCCTTCGGTTAAATTCATCCCTGAGCTTCTTTGTAAATGCCATATTGTCGTCCAGAACCACTAAGTACTCGTGCAAAGACGTATCCCGGCGGTCAACCCAAGTGGTTCCCTTTTGACCCGTACATATATCCGCCATTAACTCGATGAAATCGGCATCCAGAATTTCGCCTTGTGATGCTATATATGATAGTAAATTAGATACTGTTTCCTCCAAGCCTGTCAGCAGCTTAAATTTATCCTCTATTCCTTGCTTTTCTTGAAGAAAGTAACCAATTCGTTCGGTCATTATTGCTTGGCATATACAAATTACTTCAAAATAACTTTTTTCTTCTAAACCCAACTTTAATTGTTCAAGGGCTGAATGAAAAATTCCAAAGCGTAAATTATTTTTTTCATCCTCAAGTTTGCAATCTAACAGGGAAGCTGTTGAAACCACATCCGCTTCCTTCAAAAACTCATTTGGTTTTTTCAAAAAATCGACAGAATAGCTTCGGTATCTAAGCATAGGCTAATGCGCTTTGTTTGTTTAAGGGCTTTTGGAGTAAGAAAGGCGCTCTTTTTTGCCAAGTCAATGGGAGAACCAAATTTCTTGTCTGACTCAATCAAATCTAACATCGATAATTTAAGGCAGGATATGGTCTGTTATTTCACCAACACAGTGCAAGGTCATAAAATAAACTCACAAGGTGTATAGTCTAATCAACGGATACGCAGTCTCTTACAGATGACAAACAAAATAAATGAAATAGCTATACGGCAAGTGAGAGATTACCGGAGTTTAGATCCAGACACTTGTTTTAGATGGTAAAATTAACCTGAAGATCAATGAAGTCTACGCCGTGCAAACAGCGAAACATTAATTGATTACAAAGTTAGATTTACCGGCTCTGAGACAACAAAGCTTTTTGGTATGCACTGGCCCAATCGTGGGTCTTCGTTCCAATTTGAATTACATGAAGGCCTTATCGAACCAAGCCCAAACTAATTTTGTAATCTCGCTATTAAAGCAGAAATGGCAATTAAGGTTCAAAAACAATCGCGTTTATTTCAGTACGTCCTGTAGTCAACTTGCGTAATTTTATTTTTCTGCGTGCAAAAGACATTGCCGGACTTAATGGCAAACAATGGCCTTAGTAAGAGGTGATTGTATCAAAACAAGATTGGCAAACCTTACCAGCAGCATATTAGGAAGCTTCCGTTTTATCTTTAGATAATAATTGTGGCCGCCTTTGATCCAGGAACCCTTTAGCCGATGGATTTTTAGGACTCCACCTTCACTCAATTGGCTGAAAAGTCATTTGAGAGACCGTGATCTAACAACATCTTCGGGAGATATTATTTTAGGCAAATCCGCTCGTGGTTTGCACAAGGTGCGATCTGGAGAACGCATCAATATAAAATTCAATGGGAAGACGGCCGTTCAATGCAATATAAGTCCAAGCACGAACAAACTTAAAAATCTCACTCATACTCTCTATGAGGTACATCAAACTCTGGGTTCAATTCTGCCCAGTTTTTTTTAGGCTCAATTAGATCTTCTTCTACTTTGGGTTTCGCAATCAAATTTTCTACTTTGGCACTTGATTCTATCCTCGTCCGTATATTCGATAGTACTCCAGCCACTAATACTGTCATGAAAACCTCAGATCTTTATTGCAGTTAATGCCCTATAAGCGACACTATTGTGTCGTTAATAGGCTAAAAAAAGCCTAAACGAAACTGAATAGTTATATTCACACAGCAGGGAACTTAACAAACCACCGTAAAGTGCTAATTGGTCTAATTTTTGATCATTTAGAGAATAGCATTTGTACATCCCAAATTTTATCAAAAACGAAACATGATCAGGCTAATCTAAATCCCGCGTCAAAGTTCCTGCCGCGCCCGCGACCCTTTGGCTGGGGGTGTCTCGGGTGGGCCGGCAAAGCACTGCGCATTGGCCATCCATGTTATTGCAACGTCTCCTTCGACTTCCAACGCAGTGTCTGCCAGTGCTCTCGTCTGCGTTACGACCGCTGCGAAATCCACAGCTGCACCCGAGATGCCCCCCGCCCCTTTCTCGCCAAACTCCCAGATTTCGCCAGAAGGCGCCAGCAGACACAAGTGCGGCATGGTTGCTGGCACGTCTAGACCATGTACCTTATGCGACCAGCCAAAGGTATTTACGCCAAGGATCACGATATTCAGGACCCGGTCTTGTTCCTCGCGCGCTACGCCAAGAGCATCGAAAATTTCCATCCCGTGTGCCCAAGTCTCCATCTGTCTCGCTGTCATTGACGAGCGCGCCGACATCGACGGCCCAACCCATGGCAGCCGCGTCTTTGGGTTTAAACAAACCCAGCGCCCTGCCATGTCTCGCACTTGTTCAATCCAAGCATCACGCAGAGAAATACCTCGACGATCGATCTGGGCGCTTTCTACGTCACGCAGGCTACCGGTTTCGTTCAAAGCCTTGAAAGCGCGCGCCACCATGTCGTGAAACGCCGCTTCGTCCTTTACACTCAGGTCCGCAGCGATGTTCCAGAAATACAAATGCACCAAAACATCTTCGATGGTCCAGCCTTTGAACTGCGTCACGCGTCGCAGCCCTGCATCGTCCAGAGCCTCTATTGCATGATAAAGGGTTTCACTTTCCGCCTGGAAATCTTCGGCTTGCGACAATGTCATGCCATTCCTTCCAATTCACTTCAGCAACAATGCCGCCAGCAAACCCCATCGTCAATAACATCGTGAGAAATTTCCTGATTACCTTCATCCCCTAAGGGTGAGCTATCGTCCAACAGCACCCGAAACCATCATACCGATGGACCAAAGGCCAATCATGTATTAACAATCGTTTTGGACCAATCAGATGGGGCTAGGCACCCTTCCTAAATGTTGCTGAAAGTACTGATTTCGATTGGCTCGTTGCTACCGTGAACGATCGTAACGAGCGACACTCCACCCCAATGGCAAAGCGTGACATTTCCGGTCACAAAGGCATTCTGTGCGATCCAGCAATACAAGCCATCCAATCGAGGAGATGTTTGATCGATCTCACTCAGTGGTATTTAACACACTCTTCACTTTTCTGAGGTCGCAGCGCTACCTAGCAAGGGACGCAAACGCTCCAGCGCTTCATCCGAGTACCCCAACTGGCGAGCAACATCTTCGTTGTGCTCACCGATTTGCGGGAGGTCACGATAGAGACCGGGTCGGGTACCACCATATTCAAAAGGCAGTGTTGGAACCTGTGTCCGCACACCGTTACTAAGGGTTACTTCGACCGTGGCACCATCGTGTTTTACGTGAGGGTCATCAAAAAGCTGATCTGGTCGTAAAATCGGCGCAAAGGGAAGCCCAATGCGCTCGCAGATCGTGGCAGATGCGGTCATATTTTGAGCTTGAAACATCTTTCGCAGGCGTGGCATGAACGCGTCTCGGCGCGCCACCCGCTGTGCGTTGGTCTGAAGTTCTTTGTCATGAAGCAAATCGTCTAAGCCAAAGGCAGTGCAGAATTGAGCCCATTGTTTGTCGCTGACCACCCCAACAAAAATCTTCTCACTGTCGGCTGTTTCAAACACGTCATAGACAGCCCAGGCAGATACACGATCGGGCATCGGCGCCGCGGGAACTCCAGTTTGACGGTACTGAACCATATGTTGCGCAACAAGAAACATATTGTTCTCAAATAGCCCAGAACGGACGAAGGTGCCCTTGCCGGTACGCTGCCGTTCCCACAGCGCAGCCTGAATGGCAATTACACCAAACAACCCACCCATCACGTCATTCACCGAAGCTCCGGCGCGCAACGGGCGCCCTTCGGGCCCCGTCATATACGCCAGTCCACCCATCATCTGCACAACTTCATCCAAAGCGGCGCGCTGCTCGTAAGGGCCGCTAAGAAAGCCCTTCAACGCGCAATAGACCAAGCTAGGGCTTATCTCTTGCATTGCCTCATAGCCAAGGCCGAGACGATCCAGAACTCCTGCACCGAAGTTCTCAAGCAGAACATCAGAGGCACGCACGAGGTCGGTAGCAAACTTCAGACCCTGAACGGACTTCAAATCCACTGAGACGCTCCGTTTGTTGCGATTATAGGTTCCAAAATAGCCAGCGCCTGAGCCAGGCAGACGGCGGGTCTTATCGCCCTCAGGAGCAGGTTCGACTTTAACAACATCGGCGCCGAGGTCAGCAAGGATTAGCCCACAGGTAGGACCCATCACCATGTGGCTGAATTCGACGACCCTGATACCCTCTAATGGGCGCGGCACGCTTGTCATGTTGCACTCCTTTCATTGGCGTAGGTAAAGCCCTTGGGCAAGCCAGCCTCGGGGACGTTGCCATAGATGTTCTCACCTGGTGCCTTGCCCTATCTGATTGGTCCAAGACGATTGTTAGTGCATGATTGGCCTTTGGTCCATCGGTATGATGGTTTCGGGTGCT